>RFZR01000440.1 GCA_009920595.1 Alphaproteobacteria bacterium
TGCAACGCTGCAAGATGTAGCAGCGCGCAATGGTATTACCATCAAAGCGATTGAACGTTATACACCGGGAGCGATAGATCCCGCTGCACAAAGGTTGAGCGCCATCAAAGATCAAATCGATGCGTTGTTTATACCTGAGAACGGTGACAATGCGGCCTCTGTTGCAAAGGCTCTGAGTGGTGCCGGACTTGATCCGAAAAAGATTCAACTCTTGGGCACAAGCGCTTGGGATGATCCGCGCATTTTTTCAACGTCTGCTTTCGTCAATGGTTGGTTCGCCATGCCGGATAAATCAGGCTTCGAAACATTCGCTGCAAAATATCGTGAACGGTTCGGCAGCGATCCAACCCGCATTGCAACGCTTGCCTATGATGCTGTCTTTCTTTTGAACGCTTTGAAAAAGAACAAAGGTGATAAAGCCTTTGATGCTGAAACATTGGCAACACCTGAAGGCGCAATCGGCCTTGATGGTTTGTTCCGCTTCCGCCAAGACGGCACCAATCAACGTGGACTTGTTGTGATGCAAGTGAATAAGGGCGGTGCTACAAAAATTGACAATGCGCCAACAAATTTTCCGTGAAGTTCGCGATCAGCGATCAAAACGACAAGGCTCTGACAATCGCATTCAAGACGGGTCGGCCTTTCGTCGTTACACGTAGATGATGATTAGAGACCGTCTCAACAAGTCCTTCTTCCATCAGGCGGTGTAAAGTCTCTTGATCAAGCGGTTGGCCAGCCAGGGTTTCGGCACGCACAACATCAAGACCTTCGTCTAAACGTAATCCCATAAGAAGACATTCGTTGGCTTGATCAAGAGACGAAAGAACTTCATCTTCGATAAGCCCATGACCACAAGTTTCAACAAGGGAGAGCCATGTCTCGGGATGTTTTTCATTAGACATCGCGTGACGCCCGCTCTCATCACGGAGTCGTGCATGAGCGCCTGGACCAACGCCAACATAATCACCATAACGCCAATAAAGAAGATTGTGACGACACTCCGCACCCACGCGCGCATGATTTGAAATTTCATAAGCCGGTAGGCCAAGTTTATCACATGTCTCTTGAGTGAGATCAAAAAGAATTCGCTGCTCTTCATCGGGCATGGGTATGAGCTTACCGGCGGCGACCAAGCGCTCAAACATCGTGCCTTCTTCAATTGTCAATTGATAGAGAGATAAATGTTCAGCGGCGAGCGCAATCGCTTCTTTTAATTCATTCGCCCAAGCATCCGG
>RFZR01000045.1 GCA_009920595.1 Alphaproteobacteria bacterium
CTTCTCTACTGGCTCTATAACCGCCTCGTTGGCATCGATAAAATGAAGTTCGCGTGAAATGAATTTCCTTCGTCCCAATCTTCCGGTCTATGCCTCAGGTCTTGAGATCGCGTGGTATTTTGTTTTTCGCGCAATTTGCATTGCAATTTTCATCTTTCTTTTGGCGCCTGTTCTGGTGATCATTCCGCTGTCTTTCAATGCCGAAAGCTTTTTCAGCTTCACAAGCGGGATGCTCAAGCTCGATCCCGCGGCCTATTCGCTGAAATGGTATCGCGATATTTTCACAAATGGCATGGCTGCACCCGAGGCCCCTTTCAGCCTCTCATGGCTTGCGGATAGTTGGGCACGCAGTCAGTGGATGCTGGCTCTGAAAAACAGCATCATCGTTGGTGTATTTGCAACATTGCTCGCCACAACGCTTGGCACACTCGCCGCAGTCGGCCTCTCACGCCCCGACATGCCCTTCCGTGGCCCGATCATGGGAATGTTGATTTCACCGATGATTGTGCCGATTGTCATCACCGCAACAGGTATGTTTTTCTTCTTTAGCAAAATTGGTCTCGCACAAACCTATATCGGCCTCATCATGGCGCATGCGCTGTTGGGGACGCCTTTTGTTGTGATCACCGTGACCGCAACTCTGACCTCTTTTGATCGTTCGCTCATTCGGGCAGCCGCCAATCTCGGTGCGAATCCGTTAACCGCATTCTTCAAAGTGCAAATGCCGCTCATCATGCCCGGCGTGATTTCGGGAGGACTTTTTGCCTTCGTCACAAGCTTTGACGAAGTGGTGGTCGTGCTCTTCTTGGCAGAGCCCGAACAGCGCACGATTCCGCGTCAAATGTGGTCCGGTCTGCGGGAACAAGTGAGCCCGACCATTCTTGCGGTGGCAACCATTCTCGTGATCTTATCTTTCATTCTTCTCTCATCGCTTGAGATTTCACGGCGGCGTCTTGAAAAGATGAAACTCGAACCCTCTGCCTAAGAGCTTTTAATTCGAGCGCAATTAAAGGAGACCACATGATGGCTCATTCCCATTCTCACACGCATATGGTGCCGGCACGCAAAGGCAAAGCGGTGCGGCTTTCAAAAGGTCAATCGATCAAGATCATCAACACGCATGGACATCAGGTCTGCGACACATGGGCGTTTAGCCAGGATGATCCGACCGAATTCATGTCGATGGAACATACGCGCCCCACACTTGGCACGATCTTCCCAACCAAAGGCCATGCGCTTTATTCCAATCGCCGTCGGCCAATCATGATGTTTGTTGAGGACACATCGCCGGGCATTCACGACACGATCATCGCGGCCTGTGATGATTATCGTTACGGCTTGCTCGGCTGCACCGAGTTTCACGACAATTGCACAGACAATTTACGCGCCGCTATGCGTGCCATTCATGCAGAATTGCCGGAAGTGCCAAGTCCGCTCAATCTCTGGATGAACATCCCTGTAAAAGCGAATGGCGAAATCGAATGGGGCGTGCCACGCTCAAAGGCAGGCGATTATGTGATCTTACGTGCAGAGATGGACGTCGTGGTTGCGATGTCCGCTTGCCCGCAAGACATTCTGCCCATCAATGATGGCAAGCCTGTCGAAGTTCATTTCGAAATTCTCGACAGCAATCATTAAAGACGCGATCAGCGCCGGAAAGGCGCTGTCGCTTCAATCCATTCACGCGTGCGCGCTTCCGGGTCTGCGTTTGTCAGAATGTCCGTAATCACACATGCACTGTCAGCGCCCGCGCGCAACACAAGCGGTGCACGCTCCGGTGTAATTCCACCAATCACCACAAGCGGCAACTCGCCAATCGCTTTTTTCCAGACGCCGATGCGCTCAATACCTTGCGGCGGATAGCTCATTTTTTTGAGCAAAGTCGGCCAGATCGGGCCGAGCGCAACATAATCGGGATCAAGCGCGAGCGCCTTATCAAGCTCTTCAGGCGTATGGGTTGAAAGACCGATGCGAATGCCCGCGCGCTTGATCGCGGCGATGTCTGCGATCTCCATATCTTCCTGACCGAGATGAACGAAAGAACAGCCTTCATCAATCGCTGTTTGCCAGAAATCATTGATGATCAAGGTCGCGCCATGTTGCGCGCAGAGTGTTTTTGCGCGCAAGATCTCATGCGTAACTTCACCTTGGCTTTTATCCTTCATACGCAATTGGACGGTTTTTACGCCTTGCGGCAGAAGACGTTCAAGCCAACGCGATGAATCAACAAGAAGATAAAAGGGATCAAACATCATAAGGTCTCCGAAAAAGCCAAGCCGAGAACAGGCGTTGACGGCACTGCCATATCGCGCGCTTCCATCGCGCCCGCGTGATAAGAAAGACGCCCTGCTTCAGTCGCAAGCGCGAAGGCTTTTGCCATTTTTACTGGATCACCCGCTTTCGCAACCGCTGTGTTGAGCAAGACGGCGTCATATCCCAATTCAAGCGCTTGTGCGGCGTGAGAGGGGAGACCGATCCCCGCATCAACAACGAGTGGCACATTGGGAAAATGCGCGCGCATGGTTTTTAACGCGAAGACATTGTTGAGGCCTTTACCCGAACCAATCGGCGCACCCCACGGCATCAACACTTCACAGCCGACCGAGAGAAGTTTTTCACCCACGACCAAATCATCAGTTGTGTAAGGAAACACTTTGAAGCCCTGAGAAATAAGCTCGCGCGCCGCTTCGACAAGACCAAACACATCGGGCTGCAATGTGTCAGCGTGACCGATAACTTCAAGCTTGATCCAGTCTGTATCAAACACATCGCGTGCCATCTCAGCCGTCGTCACCGCCTCTTTGACGGAATGACAACCGGCGGTGTTTGGCAACACACGCACATTCAGCGCTTTAATCAAATCCCAAAAAGCGCGACCATTTTTTCCGCCCGTTGATTCACGACGCAAAGAAACGGTGACGATTTCAGCGCCTGAGGCTTTGATCGCATCAGACAGGATCGCAGGCGACGGATATTGCGCGGTGCCGAGCAAGAGACGCGAGGTGAAAGTCTCGCCGTAAAATAAAACTTGATCAGTCACGCTCATCCCCCTTGCATCGGCACGAGGATTTCGATGCGGTCACCCTCAGACAATCTCGTCTCCGCGCGTTCACGTTTACGCACCACGCTCATATTTTTCGCAGTGGCCACTGGCATATCTTCATAGCCAAGCTCATCCAAAAGCTCGGCAATCGTCTGCGCTTTGGTCTCGATGCTCTCTCCATTAACGATGATCATCACCGTTCAACCTCCGGAAATGTTTTGCCTTCCATCACAATCTCGGCGGCGCGGCGCGTGAGTGCGGGCGCGCCGAGATAACCATGACGATAGAGACCATTCAGCCTTAGAATTTTTCCATCACGCCGGATACGCGGCAGATTATCGGGAAATGCAGGGCGCACATCCGTGCCTGTTTCGATAATCTCGGCTTCACCGAATGAAGGATGAAGCGCATAGGCTGCGTTCAAAAGTTCGACCATCGAGCGTGCTGAGATGCGCGATTGATCACTGCTCTCAATCATCGTGGCACCCACCATAAAATGATGATCATCACGCGGCACGATATAGACGGGAATACGCGGATGAAGAAGGCGAATGGGCCGAGCAAATGAAATCTCGCTTGTGCGCACGATCAACATTTCACCTTTGACACCGCGCAAATCGGGAAGAACATCGCGCGCTTCAAACCCACGACAATCAAGCACGTGATCGGCATCAAGTGCCTCGGGTCGCACATCGCCCTCCATGACAAAGCGAACACCTAGATCTTTTTGTAATCGCTCCGAAAGAAACCCAAGTGCTTTTCGGGGATCAAGGTGCGCTTCTTTTTCGAAAAACAAACCGGTTTCAAACCGGCCGGCGAGATCGGGCTCCAAAGCAGCAACGCGCTTGCCGTCAATCACTTCAAAATGCGAGGTGCGCGCGGCAAAGCGTTTGAGATCAGGTGTGTCACGCGGTGGAGCTACAACGAGACTGCCTTTGTTGATCACATGCGGGAAATGTTCACGCCAATAGCTGAGCGATTCAAGGCCCAATTCGCCAATCAAAGGCTCGGCGCTTTCCATCTCGCACCAGAGCGCCAACATACCACCCGCCCACCATGAACAGCCGCGACCGACATCGCGATTGCGATCATAAAGTGTGACGCGTGCGCCGCGCAGCGCAAGCTGATGCGCGGCGGTGAGCCCCATCACTCCAGAACCGACAATCGCGATGTCTTTTGTTGTCATGACTTTTAGTTTTTTATCGCCGCGAGAATTTTCGCGACAGCAAAGGAAATGATGAGACTTGGCAAAGCGCTGCCAAAATCAGGATAGTAAAGCGCTGCGCCATGATAGGTCGCAATGCCGACGAGCCATGAAATCACAGGGCCGAGATGAAACGCACTCACACCCTCATTGTTCGCGGCACGCTGTTTGATGCTCTGATAATTTGCCAAGATCACGCCAAAGAGCGGTACGAAGACCGAGCTCAAATAGAGAATGAAGGGCTCAATCGCATGCATATCGATGGCGCTGGCAATCGCAATCGACACAACACCGAGGATAAGTCCACGCGTTGTGAGAGAGAGGCCGGAGACAAGACGTTCCGAGCTCACCGATCCCGAATGTAAATCGCCATAGGCGTTATCAAGCTCATCGATGATGATGAGCGAGAGCGCGATCAAGCCGAATTGCGCGAGCAAAAGACCCGTGACCAAATCGCCGCTTGGTTGATTGAGAATAACGAGCACGCCGAGTGCGTAGCACCAGATATTCGCGAATACATAACCAACAAAAGTTCCACTAAATGACCCCTGTGCGGTTCGTCCATAACGAGCGTAATCAGCCACAAGCGGCAGCCATGAAATCGGCATAGCAATCACGAGATCAACGCCGGACCAGAAACCCATCTCGCCCGTGCCTGTTGTTGAAAAGAGCGTGTCCCACCCTTTCGCGCTCGAAGCGGAAACAAAAGCATAAGTGAGCCAGAGCAATGAAATCACAACGAGCGGCAAACCGATGCGCGACAAGAATTGACGCACAAGACTGGTCATCTTGCCGAGCATTAAGAGCAGCAAAATGCCACCCCATAAAGCGGTCGCAAAAACAGCCGGAGCCGAGCCTTCAAGCCCCAACCATTGCTTCATCACCGCAAGCGTGCCGTCACGCATGATGGCGATCTCAAAGGCCGTCCATCCGAGAAGCTGAATGACGTTGAGAATAATCGGCACTTTGCCGAAAGCGGAGCCAAAGCCGAGTTCGATGATGCCGGCTGAGGATTGGCCTGTCTGTTGCCCAAGCCGCGCCGTTGTTGCAAGAATTAAGGCGCCAAGAACAGAGCCCACAACAATCGCGAGCGCGGCGAGACCGGGACTTAAGCCCGGCATAAGATAGGCGCCCACCTGCATGACCAAGAGGCCAACGCCAAGGCTGAACCATAGCGCCATCTGGTCTTTAAAACCAAAGACGCGGTCTTTTTGAGAAATCGAAGAAGAAGAAAATGCCTGTGCGGCGGGGGCATGAATATCTGCCATAGTGATCGTCCTTTTGATCGCGATGGCAGGAAAGCTTGTCCGAAATGATCGGCGTCGCCGACATGTCGTTGTGCTTCCCTGCGCGAGGATTACCTCATTCAGGTTCGAAGGGTTTGTTCTCAGCCACCCCGATGACCCCGAAGGCCCACCGGCGCAGCACCCCTAGCGAGAGCGGATAGAGACTTCGGAAACCCGACTCCCTATCCGTGAAAATAATTTTCTGCCAAGGGCCGCCCCTCCTGTCAAGCCGGTTGGTTGTGGGGGCACCCCTCTACGCGCGCAACGTGGGAGCTCTCTGCCCAGAACCGATTGAATTCGACCCCTCAGCCCCGTTATGGTGCCCAAAATATGATATAGCCGACGCGCTGGAAGGGTAAAATTGATGGGCGGGATAAAAATTGAAGAGGCCTGCCGCTCTTAAAGCCCTTCACGATTTCAACAGGCACGATGCATGACAAGATTTTTCCGCTGCTCATTCTGCGCGGCGAAGGTCTTGAGGGTTACGCGGAGAGTGTGGTCGACCCCCTTCCCGATTATCTCGAAGAGACGATTGCGGGTGGCATGGAACTTTTGCGTGAAGTCTATCTCCCTCAAATTCTGGGAAAGAGATTTACGCATCCGAACGCGCTTGATCCCATCCTCTCGCCGTGGCGCGGTCATTACATGACCAAAGCGGTGGTGGAGATGGCCTTTTATGATCTCTTTGCCAAAGCACGAAACGAGTCTTTAAAAGTCTTTCTTGGTGGCGAAGGTGATCATGTCGATGTCGGTGTTTCACTCGGCATCATGTCGATTGATGAAACGCTCGCAAAAACTCAAGAACATCTTGATCAAGGGTATAGGCGCATCAAACTTAAGATCATGCCACGCCATGATGTAAAACTTCTTGAAGCGATCCGCGCGCGTTTTCCCGATTGCCCTTTAAGCGTTGATGCGAACAGCGCCTATTCTCTTGCTGATATGAAGATTATGCGGGCGCTTGATTGTTTCCGCTTGGATTATATCGAACAACCACTCGCGCATGATGATATTCATGATCATGCAACGCTGCAAAAAGAAATCATCACGCCGATCTGTTTGGACGAAAGCATTCGTACCACGGCGCATGCACGCAAAGCCCTGCAAACAGACGCGACGCGCGTGATCAATATCAAAGTGGGGCGCGTGGGTGGTTTTGGTGAAGCGCGCCGCATTCATGATCTCGCGGAAGCCTTTTCGGTTCCCGTCTGGTGCGGCGGCATGCTCGAGTCGGGCATTGGCCGCGCACATAATATTCATCTTTCAACCTTGCGCAATTTCAAAAAGCCTGGCGACACATCAAGCGCAAGCCGCTATTTCCCGCGTGATATTATTCATGAAAAACTTGAAACGAAAAATGGACAAATGCCTGTGCCACAGGGCTCCGGCATCGGCGTGACACTCGATTGGGATTTTCTCGAGACGGTCACTCTCTCCAAAGAAAATTTCAAAGCGTGATGATCTCAGATCAAACAAAACGCTCTTTCAAACGCCTTGGCCTCGCCTGCGTTCTTATCATTGGATTGCCTGCAAGCGGCGCAATCGGATGGGCCGCCTATCTGCGCTTGAGCGGCAATGTGCATCAAGTGGGAATGAGCGAGGTCTATCGCTCCGCACAGCTGTCCTCAAAAGGTCTTGAGGCAGTGATCAAAGATCATGCGGTCAAAACCGTGATTAATCTTCGAGGATCGCAACAAAATTCAGAATGGTATGATGCAGAACGCGCAACAGCTGCAAAACTGGGCGTGACGCATATTGATCTGCCGCTCTCGGCAAATGAAGAGCCTGATGATGCAAAGCTCGATCATCTCATCACAACCATGAGAGATGCACAAAAACCTCTACTCATTCATTGCGAAGGCGGTGCGGATCGTTCAGGCCTTGCGGCCGCGCTTTATCGTCACGCGATTGAAGGCGAGACATATGAAAAGGCCGCAGAGGAACTCTCGTTCCGCTACGGCCATTTTCCGTGGCTCACAAGCCGCACGGGCGCGATGGACCGCGCTTTCGCGCGTCGCGCCAGCGTAACACCTTGATCACTCAGCGTCGCTCGCAACGTTGCGACGCTTCACAAGCTGAACGGAGGCAATCGTCAACGCGATCTTCAAGGCTTCAGCAGGCAAGAACGGCAGAACGCCAACCGCGAAGGCTTTCTCCACACCGATCAGCGAGGAGAGCCACGCAAAGCCCAGACCCATGATCACGGCGTCGCCAAGAAAGATGATCACAGATGTCGTGGCGAAATTGCGATTAAACCCGCGCTCGAAAGCGAAAGAGATGAAGAGCGCGGAGACCAAAAAGCCCGCGAGATAGCCGCCTGTCGGACCCGCCATGAAAGCCAAGCCCGCACCGGTTGAAAACACCGGCAATCCAACCGCGCCTTCGATGAGATAGAGGGCGACGGTTGCGCCCGCAACACGCAAACCGGCATGGGCACCAAGCATCAACACAATGAAAGTCTGCATCGTCATCGGCACCGGCCAGAAGGGCACTTGCACCTTGGCCGAGATCGCCAAAAGAACGGAACCCAGAACCACAAGCACCGCGTCGCGGGCGAGGCTCGGGCGCGCGGCGAAGGCGCGAAGGGGGGCGAAAGCGGTTTGCATGAGATGAAACTCCCTCGATCGATCAAAAATCCATTAGCCAAAGCGGCTTTTTCGGCGCCTACCTTACACAGCCACGCTTGGCCTTCAAGAGCCGTTGCCCATGGTCACGTTCCGCAAAAAGTCACCCTCACCCGCTCATGCGGCGCGGCGGGCGCTTCATAGGTTTCATATTCGGGATCATCGTCATAAGGACACTGCAACGCACGGGCGAGGCGATGAAAGGGTTCAAAATCATCAGAAACTTGCGCGGCTTGGATGGCCTCTTCGACGCGATGATTGCGCGGTATGCGTTTGGGGTTAGCCGCTTTGATCCGCGTTTCAATGTCAGTTTGTGAAACGCCCTCGCGCAGCAATCTCTCACGCCACCTTGTGATCAAAGCGTCGGTCACATCATCATCGCCTAGATATTGACGAAGCGTTTGATCACTCTGAGGATCGACCGCACTTAAAAAAGCGCGAAAGGTCAAAGTGAAATCGGCCTGCTTCTGCTGCATACGCAAAAGAAGTGAAGCGACAAGATCATGATCTTCGTCTTCGCGTTTCTTGAGACCCAGCTTCGTACGAAACGCTTCATCATAGGCTTTATGATAAAGATGCGCGAAGCCGGAAATCGCGTCGGATGCCTGTTTCACCGCTTGTTCTTCATCCGTATCAATCAAAGGCAGAAGCGCTTCAGCAAGGCGCGCGAGATTCCATTGCGCAATCGCGGCTTGGCGTCCGTAAGCATAACGCCCGAATTGATCGATGGAACTGAACACCGTCGCCGGATCATAGGCTTCCATAAAAGCGCAAGGCCCATAATCAATTGTCTCACCAGAAATCGTCATATTATCAGTGTTCATCACGCCATGCACAAAGCCGAGCGCCATCCAACGGGCAATCAAATGTGCTTGTCTTTCAATGACGCCATTCAAAAAGGCGAGTGCAGGATTATCGGACTCTTTTGCAGAGGGATCGTGCCGCTCAATCGCGAAAGTCAAAAGCGCGCGCAACGAGTCTTGATCCTCACGCGCGGCAAAAAATTGAAATGTACCCACACGAAGATGACTTGAAGCCACACGCGTAAACACCGCACCTGGTAACGGGCCTTGCTCACGCAAAACACGCTCCCCTGTCAACACCGCAGCGAGCGCGCGCGTTGTCGGCACGCCCAAAGCATGCATCGCTTCGCTCACAATATATTCGCGCAACACAGGGCCCAAAGCGGCACGGCCATCACCGCCGCGGGAATAGGGCGTGCGGCCCGAACCCTTGAATGCGATGTCGCGTAATTGTCCCGAACGATCTCGAACTTCACCCAAGAGAATCGCGCGGCCATCGCCAAGCTGCGGAACGAAACTCCCAAATTGATGGCCAGCATAGGCCACAGCTACCGGCGTCGCCCCTCGGGGGATCTCATTGCCGGAAAAGAGCCGTGCCAACTCCTCAGGCGAAACCCCGTCGATCGAAAGGCCAAGCTCACGAGCCAGCGAATCATTGAACGCGATCAGGCGCGGGGCCGCCACCGGCGTTGGCGGCAGGGCGGCAAAAAACCCTTCCGGCAAGCGGGCGTAATGCGCCTCAATCTGTCCAATCGACAAGGACATTGTGCTATTTGATCCTTCCCCAAGCTTAGGTTCTGAAAGTGATCCTGATTACCCCGAAAGATCAAGGGGATCACCCGCAACCCCGCTTTGTCTATCGGAGGGGGCAGTTTATGGTCATCCCCTCTTATTGCTTCGGATGGCTTGATCATGATTCCTAATAAAGACGCCGCACTCGCCAAGCTCCATGACCATTGGCAGACGATAAAGACGCGGCCCATCAAAGCGCTATTCGATGCCAATCCGAATCGCTTTGCAAAATTCTCACGCCATCACGAGCGAATGCTTCTCGATTTT
>RFZR01000441.1 GCA_009920595.1 Alphaproteobacteria bacterium
GTTGCCGTCGGTCACTTCATCGACGCGTTTTTTCATCGCCATCGGGGTCACTGATGTCATGGGCTCAACACCCTCAACATTGACGCTGTTGAGCTGCTCGACGAAGGACAACATGGCATTGAGCTCGCCCTGAAGATGGGGCACTTCTTCGTCGGTGACAGCGATCCGCGCCAAACGCGCAATTCGCCGCACGGTCGCCTGATCGACAGACATATCCGCTCCCGTTCCTATTCAGCCACAGGGCCGAAGTTTGATCTAAAATCCGTATCCGGCCTATAGCATCCGGTTTGTCCGGGCCGCAATGGCAGGGTATCAAGGCGAAACATTCGGCCAGCGGCCCAAGCCGGGGATAATTGAAAAGATGATCAGCGATCCCAATGCCGAACGGGCCTGCCTCGCGGCGCTTCCCCGTTCCGCCCGCCTCATGGGCCTCGATCTCGGCACCAAAACCATTGGGGTCGCGCTTTCGGATGTCGAAAGAAGGATTGCCAGCCCCGTAGAAACCATTTTCCGGACTAAATTCGGCAAAGATGCCGCAGCGCTTTTAGCGCTCGCCGAACGTCATGGCGTCGGCGCTTTTGTTTTAGGTCTTCCCGTCAATATGGATGGGACGATGGGACCGCGCGTTCAGGCGACTACCGCTTTCGCAAGAAATCTATCCAAAATGACGCCCCTCCCGATTCTGTATCAAGATGAGCGACTTTCAACCGCTGCCGTCACCCGCACTTTGCTTGAAGCCGACACATCGCGCGCGCGGCGCGCAGAAGTCGTCGATAAAATGGCGGCGGCCTATCTCCTCCAAGCCTTCATTGACCGGATCTCAGCAGTGCCACTCTCTTAAGTTTTGTTAGTTTGTAAAAAAGTAGCGTTTCCCATGCCGGCTTTGTCCAATCTTTTTTCTGTATTTGTGATCATCGCCATTGGGGCGCTTTTAAAATCAACACATATGATCCGGCGCGACACATGGGACGGATTCGAGCGCGTCACCTATCTGATTTTGTTTCCAGCCATGATCATTTCAACCATGGCGAGTGCTGATCTTTCTTCAACACCTTTTCTCACCATGGGCGCGACGCTGGTGGCCTCGCTTTTAACCATTGCGGTCTTCCTGCTCCTTCTACGATCCGCTCTCGAAACATACTTTAAGATTGACGGCGCATCGTTCAGCTCGGTGTTTCAAGGATCGATCCGCTGGAATTCCTTTGTCGCTTTTGCCCTTGCGACAAGTCT
>RFZR01000442.1 GCA_009920595.1 Alphaproteobacteria bacterium
TGGTAATCCCGGCACCGCGCATTGCGGTACCAATGTCGCGCTTGATGTTGCAAATCATGGCGATGTGATTGCGTTTTGTAAGCGCGAGGCGATTGATCTCGTCATCATCGGTCCAGAAGCGCCATTGGTTGCAGGGCTTGTCGATGAGCTTGAGGCGCAAGGCATTAAAGCCTTTGGTCCTTCAAAAGCGGCAGCGCAGCTTGAAGGCTCCAAAGCCTTCACAAAAGAACTTTGTGTCGAAGCGAGTATTCCGACTGCTGCTTTCAAACGCGTGCACGATGCAAAAGCCGCGAAAGACTATATTCGTCAACAGGGCGCACCGATTGTTGTGAAAGCCGATGGTTTGGCGGCTGGCAAGGGTGTTGTGGTTGCTGAAACGATTGAAGAGGCGGAAGCCGCAGTTGATATGATGTTCGGCGGCGCGCTTGGGAAAGCGGGCGCTGAGCTTGTGATAGAAGAATGCTTAATAGGCGAAGAAGCGTCTTTCTTCGCACTTGTTGATGGCACGCATGCTTTGGCACTGGCCTCCGCTCAAGATCACAAACGTGTGGGTGATAACGATACAGGTCCGAATACCGGCGGCATGGGCGCTTATTCGCCTTCGCCCATTATTGATGAAGCCATGAGCGCGCGCGTGATGCGCGAGATCATTATTCCAACCGTTGATGCGATGAAGCGACGTGGTACGCCGTTTCGCGGTGTATTGTTTGCTGGTTTGATGATCACAAGAGAGGGGCCGAAGCTTATTGAATATAATACGCGCTTTGGTGATCCTGAATGCGAAGTTTTGATGCCGCGTCTTGAGAGCGATCTTGTTGATCTTATTCTTGCAACTGTTGAAGGTCGCTTGGATCATATCACGCCGCAATGGTCACGTGATGCGGCATTGACTGTTGTGATGGCGGCGAAAGGTTATCCGGGCACGCCGCAAACCGGCACTGAAATTCATAATGTCGATCAAGCGACCGCAATGAAAGACGTGACCGTCTATCATGCGGGAACATCCGCGCGTGAGGATGGTGCGCTTCTTTCAAAAGGCGGTCGCGTGTTGGCGGTAACGGCGCGTGGTGCAACCATAGCAGAAGCACAAAGCCGCGCTTATGAAGCGGTGCAGATTATCGAATGGCCCGACGGCTTTTATCGCAAAGATATTGGGTGGCGCGCGATTGCGAAAGCCGACGGAGTGGATCGCGTTTACTAAAAACAAAAACGCCCCGTTGATACGGGGCG
>RFZR01000443.1 GCA_009920595.1 Alphaproteobacteria bacterium
GGCCCGCCGCGTAAAACCGTCATCTCACGAATATTCGGTGGAATCTGGATGTCTTCGCTTTTCGGCAACAGATTCAATTGCTGAAGAAGGTCAGAAAATTTGATTTCTTCTGCGGGCTTGTTGACGATAAGACCCATCGCCCCTTCGACCGAATGCGCACAAAGATAAATCACGGTTCGGCTAAATCGTTCATCGCCGATGCCCGGGGATGCCACGAGCAATTGGCCTCTAAGAAAAAGCTGATCCGTTTTGTCGATCATTTCGACTCCTTGATCCTCATTTCAGTCTAGCCCGATTTTTCGATTTTGTGAAACACGCAAGTTCAAAGACATATATAATGCGAGACATGGCAAAAGAGAGAAGAAGAGATTACATAGAATTATGAGTTTTTTACGGACTGTTCTCGGCGCTTTGAGTCTTGCATTGGTGATGGTCGCACCCGGTTTGGGCGCCACAAGCGCAGCTGTGCCCGAAGCAAAAGTGCAACTTCGAGATGGTGGCGCCGTTGAGGGTGCCACACGGCTTGCCGGGCTTGAAATCAGCCTCTCCGGCAAAGCGAAAACCTATTGGCGCATGCCGGGCGATTCCGGTCTGCCCCCGCTTTTCGATTGGTCCGGATCGGAAAATGTGAAATCCGTCACGGTCGAATGGCCTCGTCCTGAACGGATGCCCGATGCGGCGGGGACGATCCTCGGCTATCGAGGGCAGGTGATCTTTCCTTTGCTCGTCCAAGCGCTTGATCCTGCGAAGCCGATCCAGCTTAAGGTCAAACTGGACTTTGGCCTTTGTGAGGAGATTTGCGTGCCTCTCTCGGCTGAAGCCTCGCGTCTCTTGAATGACGGTGGTGATAAAGCCGCGATTGACGCGTTTCGCGCGCTGGTTCCGAAGAAAGGGTCACTGGGCACGGCACCCGATCCGCGCTTGCTCTCGATCACGCGCGCAGCCGACACGAATGATGCGCTTCTTGTGGCCGTAGGCGCGCCAATAGGCGATCTCGTGCTTGAGGGACCGAAGGGCTGGTATTTCGGCGATGCGGTGCGTGGAGGGGGCTCCGACGCCACGCCGGTCTATCGGGTGCGCATTCTCGAAAAGCCGCGCGACGCCGCCCTTGGCGGCTTAAAACTGATTGTTACATTGCTTGGGGATCAAGCGGCTACAGAGACCGAAGTGACGCTCGACCCGAACGGGGCAATCCGTTAGGCAGGGGCAACGTAAACTCCTCGCGATTCA
>RFZR01000444.1 GCA_009920595.1 Alphaproteobacteria bacterium
CCAGATGCTGGGAGACGCGGAGTGATAAACCTTGTTTCATGGGCCTCAATCACATCCGGAAGTGTTCGCCGAGATAGACGCGGCGCACATCCGCGTTCTCGACAATTTCAAGCGGCGTGCCTTGCGCCAGCACACGACCTTCGCTGATGATGCAAGCGTGGTCGCAAATGCCCAAAGTTTCACGCACGTTGTGGTCGGTAATCAACACGCCAATACCACGCGCTTTCAAGAAACCAATGATGCGTTGGATCTCGATCACCGCAATCGGATCGATACCTGCGAAAGGCTCGTCCAACAAAATAAAGCGTGGTTGTGTTGCCAAGGCGCGCGCGATTTCTACACGACGGCGCTCACCGCCTGACAAGGCAACCGCCGGCGATTTACGCAAATGCAACACGCGCAACTCTTGTAACAAATCTACCAAGCGTTTTTCGATTTCTGCTTCACCCAATGGCTGGTCTTTGTCGTCACGTTGCAATTCGAGCACCGCACGCACGTTGTCTTCGACATTGAGTTTGCGAAAGATCGACGCCTCTTGTGGCAAATAACTCAGGCCTAAGCGCGAGCGGCGGTGAATCGGTAGATCGGTCACAGACTTGCCGTCGATGGTGATGCTTCCAGAGTCAGCCCGCACCAAGCCCACGATCATGTAAAAGGATGTAGTTTTACCGGCACCGTTGGGGCCCAACAAGCCGACGACTTCGCCTTTTTGGACAGCGATGGAAACGTCATACACCACGGTACGAGAACCGTAGGATTTTTCTAAGTTCAGGGCTTCGAGGCGACTCACTGGCATGTCCATCATCGCGCCTCAGGCAGTTTTTTACGGGGCGCCAAAGTAGCGCGCACACGACCACCGGTTTTATTCACGTTGTCGTCAGTGGGTCGTCCGTCTATGGTGAACAAATCGGTTAAGTTTTCATAGGTAATGACCTTACCGGTCATTTGGTCGTTCAAAATCGGGCCTTTGTAACGACGCACTTCAGCGTTATCGATTAACTTGACGCGGTCGATTTTGCCGTCGTATTCAATGCGCAGGCCTTCGCCTTCGACAAATTCATCGACACCTTCACGCTTTTGGCGAAAGAAGGCACGTTTGTTGGGTTCGGGCAAGATGATGCCGTATTGGTAGCCATCAGCGTCTTCACGGATTTCAATCTTGGTTCCGCGCATCACCATAGTGCCTTTGTTGAGAACGGCGCGTCCTGTGAAGATACTGACTTGGCGCAG
>RFZR01000445.1 GCA_009920595.1 Alphaproteobacteria bacterium
ATTTTTTTTCGCGCCTCTTCCGATGAATCAATGGCAATAATTGTCTTCGCAAGATTTTGGCGACGCGCGACACGTGCCAAAGACGAGCCAATCAAACCGACGCCGATCAGCGTCAATTGATCAAAGAGTGGCTTTTCAAGCGGATGTCCTAACCGATCAGGCACGTTATGATCTCGTCATGAATTGTTTCAGGCAGTCGACTACTTTTTTATTGGCTTCTTCCGGTCCAATCGTCAGACGCAAACAATCAGGCAAACCATAGGCGCCGACGCCCCGCAAAATAAGACCTTGTGAAGATAAGAAGGCGTCGGCGTCTTTGGCCGTTTTCCCCGCAGTTTTCGGAAAATGGAGCAACAAGAAATTACCAACACTCGGCGTGACGCCAATGCCAAGCTTTGAAATTTCACTTTCGAGCCACGGTAACCATTTGTCATTATGAGCCAGCGCCTTTGAAAGATGATCTTCATCTTTCAACGCTGCAATACCCGCCTCCAATGCCGGACCGCTGACATTGAATGGTCCCCTGATGCGATTGAGCGCATCAATGATTCCGGCTGGCCCATAGCACCAACCAAGACGTAAAAGTGCCAAGCCGTAAATTTTTGAAAATGTTCGTGTCATCACAACATTTTCATTTGTCGCGACGAGTTCAATGCCGGAAGCGTAATCATTCTTGCGCACATATTCCGCATAAGCGGCGTCAAGAACAAGCACAACATGGGACGGCAAACCGGCATGAAGCCTTTTGACTTCATCAAAGGAAATATAGGTTCCGGTCGGATTATTTGGATTGGCAAGATAAACAATCTTTGTGCGCGGTGTCACACAATTTAGAATCGCATCGACGTCGATTTTGTAAACGAGAAAACCATGTTCGGTGTAAATGCCTTCATCGCCTGGGCCCATAAAGGCATTGGTGATGAGTGATAATAATTCATCGGAGCCCGCACCACAGACAATACGGTTCGGATCAAGTCCATAACGCGCGCCAATCGTGTCACGCAATTGTGTGGCTGATCCATCGGGATAAAGTTCCAATTTTTCAGCCACGGCTTTGAAAGCATCGACCGCATAAGGAGACGCACCAAGCGGTGTTTCATTGGATGATAATTTATAAACTTTGCCCGTGCTTGCCGCAGCACTTTTGCCGGGTACATAGGCCTCAATCGACATCACACCGGGACGGGGCACAGGAATGGGGCTTGGAGAGATCATATCAAGTCATCCAGC
>RFZR01000446.1 GCA_009920595.1 Alphaproteobacteria bacterium
GTGACAGATCAGCTCAACCGGAAGGCGCTTGCGAGCCGGGGGCCGCGCGGCTATAACGCCGCCTTCCCGCGAGCGGGACAAGTCGGAGCGTAGCGCAGCCTGGTAGCGCACCTCGTTCGGGACGAGGGGGTCGAAGGTTCAAATCCTTTCGCTCCGACCAATTCCCGAGACCGTCCGTCCTCGAAATTTTCATTCCTCAGTAAGATAGCGATCGACCCACTCTACCACCGTTTCCGTAGGTATCGCTGTCTCGAAAGCGATTTCATAACCATCTCGGCTGGTGCCAATGATCTTTGCCGGATGATCTTCGCCAAGAATGCGCAACCGTACACGATCATTGCGCCGCTCTAGGATATAACGACTCGCCTCACGAAACAAAGCACGGTCAGGCAAAAGCCATCTCACGATCCCGTCAAGAACGAGATCCTCTTCATCAAACAAAAGCTCTGAAACGATACAGCAGGGACGACGATCAAGTTGAATCGGCGGTTGAGGCTTAGGGGCTTCTGGTTTTTCAGTACGATCTAACATGGCGAGAAAAGTCCTCTAATTTGAAAGTGCGATCATGCGTCCGACTGGCCATTGCGACGACGGAACCGCGCAAGAATGGCTTCATTCACGGCCTGGCTTACGGCCGACAAATCCGGAGCTTCAACAGATGTTGGAACCTCGATTGCGTCCGGCGTTGCCGGCTTTGCAGCTGTTGACTGTGCGATCAAAATACTGTCGAGCACGCGAGCGATTTCACTGAGCCCATTGGAAAGACCCTGCTCAATATGTTCACCGAAGGCGCGCATCTCGCTCACCGGATCAGTGCCGCGATCAAAGGCAGCAAGACGATCCGCAAGATCTGATTGCGTTGCACCCAGTCGTTCGATGCCAGCAAGAAGACGCGAGAGCGATTCATCAAATGATGCTGCAACGGCACCAAAACCAGCGCCCAAACGCTCGTCAACAGAAGCGGACAATTGATCGCCAATGGTTTTGACATCAAGCGGTCTTGTTGATTCACGAACCAAGCGTTCAAGCGCAGCATTCGATTCGAAGGCAACGCGGCCACGCTCATCACCTGATTGTTTGAGTGCATTCAGTTCAACACCAAATGACTCGAAGCCGCGTGTTGTTTGCAGTTCAAGCGCGCGCACCAAACGCTCGGTGGTTCGATGATGCTCCGCCACTTGTTCAATAGATCCTACGATCACACCACGAGACTCTTCGATGGTTTGAGA
>RFZR01000447.1 GCA_009920595.1 Alphaproteobacteria bacterium
TGAAACAGCAATCCTCGCTTCGCTTCTGCCGCGCAATATTTCGATGCAGGTGTTTTCGGCACTGCTCGAAAACGCTGCCTCTGAACAAGGTGCACGCATGAGCGCGATGGACAGCGCCACACGCAATGCCGGTGACATGATCAAGAAGCAGACGATTAAATATAATCGTCAGCGTCAGGCCAACATCACCAAAGAACTCATTGAAATCATCTCGGGCGCGGAAGCGCTTTGATCGATCGCACGAAGGGATAGAGAACCATGGCAACTCAGCACAAAGGCCGCATTACGCAGGTGATTGGCGCCGTCGTCGACGTGCAATTCGACGGGCATCTCCCTGAGATTCTGAATGCGCTCGAAACCACAAACCGTGGCAATCGCCTCGTTCTCGAAGTGGCGCAGCATCTGGGTGAAAACTCGGTGCGCACCATTGCGATGGATACAACCGAAGGTCTCGTGCGTGGTCATGAAGTGATCGACACAGGCGCACCGATTGCTGTGCCGGTGGGTGCAGGCACATTGGGTCGCATCATCAATGTGATTGGTGAACCGGTTGATGAAGCCGGTCCCGTTCCGGCTGAAGCGCATCGCGCGATTCACCAAGCCGCACCGACCTATGCTGAACAATCAACAGAAGGTCAGATTCTCGAAACCGGCATTAAGGTTGTTGATTTGCTCGCGCCTTATGCGAAGGGCGGTAAGATTGGTCTCTTCGGTGGCGCAGGCGTCGGCAAGACCGTGTTGATCATGGAACTCATCAACAATGTCGCGAAGGCTCACGGTGGTTACTCCGTGTTCGCAGGCGTTGGCGAGCGTACGCGTGAAGGCAATGACCTCTATCACGAAATGATCGAGTCACGCGTGAATGTCGATCCGAAGGAACATGGTGGTTCAACCGCCGGTTCGAAATGCGCCCTTGTGTATGGCCAGATGAACGAACCGCCGGGCGCACGCGCTCGCGTGGCATTGACCGGTCTCACGGTCGCCGAACATTTCCGCGATCAAGGCCAGGACGTGCTCTTCTTCGTCGATAACATCTTCCGCTTCACGCAAGCGGGTTCGGAAGTGTCGGCGCTTTTGGGTCGTATTCCTTCAGCCGTGGGTTATCAGCCCACACTTGCGACCGATATGGGCGCGTTGCAGGAACGCATCACAACAACAACCAAAGGCTCGATCACATCGGTGCAGGCGATTTACGTGCCGGCCGACGATTTGAC
>RFZR01000448.1 GCA_009920595.1 Alphaproteobacteria bacterium
CTTTCCGTATCCCAGCCTTTTTCCTGACCGATGATGCAGACAGATTGGCCCTTGAAGCGTCCAAGCCCGCCGACAATCGCTTCGTCCTCACCAAAAGCGCGGTCGCCGGCAAGTGGCGAGAAGTCTTCGATCAGGCCGGTGACATAATCTTTAAAATGCGGCCGGAGCGGGTGGCGCGCCACCATGGCCTTTTGCCAAGGGGTGAGCGTCCCGTAGAGATCTTTCAGAAGCGCCTGGGACTTTGTCTCCATGCGGCTGATTTCATCATTCAGCGCCACAGAGCCGCCCGCAGCGACGATTCCGGTCAATTCATCGATCTTTGCATCGATTTCGGCGACGGCTTTTTCAAAATCGAGATAAGAACGCATCAGCCAAGCCTTGTTGAAAGCGGCGCCCAAAAGGCGGGCGCAGACTACTGACGTCAGAGCGGGGTTTCGTCAAGCCGACGCGGGCTTGGGGCGGGGATCAGAACCGGTGCAAGCGCCGCCCGGCGGCTCACAGATTTCGTGATCGTTACAGGTCGATAGAGCAGTTTTGTTGCTTCCACGATGTGGACCCCTGAGAAAGGCAGTGCGAGAGCATGACCAGCTGCCTCGAGCGCGGGGGCAAGCCGCACCAGAAATGAGCCGCCAAAAGGCGGGAAATGTAGCGCTTCCGACCAGCGCACGGGCGAAAAAAGGGCTTCTCGCAAAAGATCGGTCAATTGGCGGCGCGAAAAGGGTTGCCCATGCCCGAAGGGGGTGCGGTCAATTCGCGCCCAAAGGCCCCGACGGTTTGGCGCAATGACAATGGCATGACCGCCCGGAGACAGCACCCGCCACAATTCATTCAGGAGGTCCTGCGGACGATCCTGCGTTTCAAGCGCGTGGATTACGAGTGCGCGGTCGATCGAGGAATCGGGAAAAGGCAACGCGCCGGGCGCGGCCAAAATGCTCGCGGAGGGTCCGCCTTGTGGCCATTCGATCACGCCTTGGCGTTCCGGCATCACGGAGATCACTCGCTCCGCTTCTTCGCGAAAGAGATCGAGATAGGGGATGGCAAAGCCGAGCCCCATCACGCTGAGGCCTTGCGTGCGCGGCCAAGCCTCACGCAGCGCAAGCGTGAGACAATCCCGCGTGACACGGCCCAAGGCGCTCGCATAGAATCCGCGAATGTCGATCACATCGAGCGGCATGGTCCATCCTTCAGTGGGTATCGTCACATATCGAC
>RFZR01000449.1 GCA_009920595.1 Alphaproteobacteria bacterium
CGTAATCAATTGTTGCTTCCGCGTTATGCGCCGCAATGATAACGCTTACTGTTGTATTGAAGGTCATGTTTAGTGCCCCCAACCGTGACCATTTCCTGAGTGGCTTTGGTTCCGTCGACTCGAAGTGCGACCGGTCCTTTTGCGGGCTTGTGAGGCCCAGCGATTCGATTGTTTCACGTCACTTGTCAAGAGCGAAGTCCGGACGTATTTGCGTGCTGCTAGAATTTGCGTATTAAACACTCCAAAACGGCTCGTGTAACCAATTGGCGAGGAAATCAACAATCGCCAGCGATACTGAGCGCCGAGATCGGTCGGTATGTCTAGACCCGTCTGGCGTTGAATCGCTGATGATGACTGGTATTTCGCGACTGACGATGGGTCAGGAGCGCGACGGAATTTCAATGCTTGCGCGGTCTGTGAATCTATCCCCAATGGACGCGCTGGCTAGAGAAAACTATGCCGTCGGTTTGTTGCAGACCAGTAGACCCGAGGCAGCGATAGGGCAGTTGCTTGCAGCTTTGGTCGTTAGGTGTGATCGCGCGAGCCTGTACGTACACCTTGGAAGCGCTTGGGAAAAGTTAAAAAACAGAGACCGCGCTCGGGTAGCCTATGGGCGAGTCATCGATCTCGGAATGATGAGACCGGACGTCTGTAATGCGCTGTCGGTGATTCATGACGAATGCGATAATGTCAACGATGCCGAGAAACTCGTCTGTCTCGCGCTGATCAGCGCTCCCTCCTACGGAAAGGCAATATCTAACTGGGCGCTGTTACTTAAAAAGTTTGGCAGAGCTCAGATTTCGAGCACTTGGATGATTCGCGCAACCTCTGCGGATCCTGAAGCGATCGACCTCGCGTTCAATCGTGCCGCCTTATTGCTCGAGATGCGCGTTCTTGACGACGCTTACGCAGGTTTTCAGCGGACTTTGCAATTGTCCGCCGACCATGCCGAGGCTCGATTCAATAAGGCGACGATCGATTTGCTTTGCGGCCGCTACCCGCAAGGCTGGAACGATTACGAGTGGCGTTGGAAGACTAGGGTCTATTCGCGCCACGAAACAGCACACCGTGTTGACATGGCGCTTTTTCGATCTGGGCGCCTCAGAAACGAAACAGTGCTGTTTATCCACGAGCAAGGTTTTGGCGACACGATTCAGTTTTGTCGATACGGGGCATTGGTATCTGGGTTGGGTGGCAAGGT
>RFZR01000450.1 GCA_009920595.1 Alphaproteobacteria bacterium
GCTTGAATGATGGACATCGATTCAGCAGAGCGCTCATCGGTAACGGGGATCAAAGAAGCCTCACGACGAAGGGTGGCCGCTGTGCCGCGAAGACGGCCCGAGGCTTCTTTGATTTTTCCATCGCGGAGCTCCTCGACTGCCAACGACTTTGCAGTTTGAGCTTCGAGAATCAATCGCTCGGCACGAACGATTGGATCAGGAATACGCCCTGCGGCGACATCACCAGGGACAACGTTGACGTTGACCGGCATAGTGACGGAGATTTCCTGACGTGCAGCAAGATCAAGATATTCAATGGTGATATCTGCAATCTTGCAAAGACCAAGTGATGGAATGCCTGGAACTTCTAGCTTCATCACAAAGCGGCGATTTTCACCACTATAGAGATCACCAAGTTGAACAACATAGGTTTCTCCATCTTTCCAATATGGAAGGCGCTGAAGAACTTCAATCGCTGGAGTTGATTTCATCGCATCTGTTGGAGTCAATCGCAAGACTGCATTGACGATTGTTTTATCAAGCAGATCATCGACTTCAGCTGCGATGGCACCGACTGCTTCATCGATCGTGCCAGCGAAACGATGTGCTCCCCCGCCACCTTGAGCGAGCGCTTCGAGAATCGTCTCGTCATAACCTGTGCCAAGACCGATAGTGGATGTTGTGACTTTGTCACTTGCTGACTTAGTCGAAACATCGGTGAAGAACTTGGGATCTTTCTCTCCTGCATTGGCGTGTCCATCTGAAACGAGAAGAAGTGTTGAACCTCCCGTTGCTTGAACTCGATTGAGTTCACGAAGGCCCATGAGATATCCGGCAGAGATATCTGTGGAACCGCCCGTGCTCATCTCACGGATAGCTTTACGTAGTGATGGCAGGTGATGATCTGCCATAGTGCGCGTTGGTGCGATGACAAGTGCGCTGTCGTCGAATGCGACAAGGCCAAATGAATCTTGTGGCGCAAGGCGATCAATTAGTTTTAAGAGTGAACCTTTCGCAGCATCAAGGGGTTGACCGCTCATAGAGCCAGAGCGATCAAGGACAACTTGCACCGCCTGCCCAGGGCGGGATACGTGCTTGGGATTAGCGGGGGCGGTCAGATCAAGCATCAGGGTGACGTTGTCGGTTGCCTCAATAGCAACCATGTCGACATCGAGCAGAGCTTTAACGTGCATGTGAATCTCCAGTTCTTAAGGGCGCTGC
>RFZR01000046.1 GCA_009920595.1 Alphaproteobacteria bacterium
GGTCTCAGGTGATGCGCCAACCAAAGAAGCCTTTCTTCATCTTTCCATGTATCGCAAACGCCCCCAATGCGAAGCGGTTGTGCATTTGCATTCAACCCATGCAGTGGCGGTTTCTTGTTTATGCGGCCTTGATGCAAGTGATTGTTTGCCGCCTTTGACGGCCTATTATGTCATGCGCATTGGCCGGCTGCCGCTTATCCGATATTTTCCGCCGGGCGATCAGGCCTTAGCACAAGAGGTTGAAGCCATGGCGTCAACCCATCACGCGGTTCTTCTCGCCAATCATGGTCCTGTGGTTTCAGGCACGTCGCTTGATGCCGCGATGTCTGCCACGGAAGAGTTGGAAGAAACGGCGAAGCTTTTTCTGTTGCTGCGCGGTGAAAAGACAAGTCCTCTCACCACGGCGCAAGTTGAAGAGTTGCGGCAAAGATTTCCGAGTTGAACTCTTATAAATATCGCACCAAGCGCAATGCATCATAGATCGCGGCATGTGTATTGCGGGAGGCGACCGCGTCACCAATACGGAAAAGTTGGAATTTGCCGTCTTTGTTTTTGACAAGATCTTGCGGCTGTCCTGCGATCAATTTTTGATGATCTACCGCACCGAGATTAGACGAGAGCGGTTTGAGAGCAAAGTAAAGTTCATCATTGGCGAGCGTTCCGTAATTCACAACCACTTGATCATGCGTCTGTTCTTTTGAGATGCCGCCATAATCGCTGCCGATGGTCGCCACCAATTGATTGCCTTCGCGGCGTACTTTTTCAAGTAAATAAGTGACGGTGAATTTCACATCATGTTTTTGCAAAGCGCGCATATGCGGCGTGAGGCTCATCGCCATCACTTCTGGCGCGAAGCTACGATCACGTGTCATAATTTCAAGTTTCGCGCCGGTCTCAGCGATAATCTCGGCGGATTGAAGTGCGGAGTGATCACCCGCTTCATCATACATCAAGACATTTGAACCGGGCTTCACATCGCCACTTAAAATATCCCAGCTGGTAACAACGAGATCAGCGCCTTCTCTCAAGCTTCCGGTATGAGGAAGGCCACCGGTTGCGATAACCACGACATCCGGATTCAATGCTGTCACCGTGTCAGATTCAGCCCAAATATTATATTGGAAAGTGACGCCACGCGCTTCGCATTGCGCAAGGCGCCAGTCAGCAATCGCCATCATTTCTTTGCGCATCGGACTTTGCGCAGTCAAAAGTATTTGACCGCCGGCCTTCGCTGCAGCTTCCAACACGATGACATCGTGGCCACGTTCTGCGCCAACACGCGCGGCTTCAAGTCCTGCAGGGCCAGCACCGACCACGACGATTTTCTTTTTTTCTTTTGCTTTTGGAATGTCATGCGGCATCGTTTCTTCACGACCCGTAGATGGGTTATGAATACAAACGGCCATCGCCCCTTGATAGATGCGATCAAGACAATAATTCGCTCCTGTGCAGGGGCGAATGTCATGCTCGCGATTTTCCATGATCTTTCGCACAATATGCGGATCGGCGAGATGCGCGCGTGTCATGCCGACCATATCGACTTTACCGGAGGCAACCGCGAACCGCGCGGTTGCGACATCTTGTATGCGTGTTGCGTGAAAGACCGGGAATTTTGTTGCCGCGCGAATTTCTCCAGCCGCCTGCAAATGAGGCGCCGACGCCATACCCATAATCGGGATGTTGTCCGTGAGACCCGGATCCGTATCGATATGTCCCCGTGTGACGTTCAAAAAGTCAATAAGGCCTGACGATTTCAACATGTTTGAAATCGCAATGCCGTCTTTCAAATCATAGCCATCTGGCGACAATTCTTCAGCGCAATAGCGGATGCCAAGAATGAGTTCAGGGCCGACACGCTTTCTTACAGCCTCTAAAACTTCGAGTGAGAAGCGCACCCGGTTTTCCAGCGAGCCACCATATTGATTATCAAGTTGATTGCTCATCGGTGACCAGAATTGCGATAGGAGATGCCCGAAGGATTCAAATTCGATTCCATCGACACCCGCTTCCTTCATCCGCTCGGCCGCATCAGCAAAATTGCCAATGATGCGTTCGATGTCCCAATCCTCGACAATTTTTGGCACCGCGCGATGCGCTGGTTCGCGCACATTTGTGGGTGCCACGGCGGGAAGCCAATCGGCTTTATCCCAGCGTGTGCGGCGTCCCAAATGCGTTAATTGGATCATTACCGCCGCGCCATACTCGTGGCACTCGTCGGTGAGTTCCTTCATCCATTTTACTACCTCGTCTTTGTAAGCGAGGATGTTGTTGAATACCGGCGGGCTGTCTTGTGCGACGGCGGCTGAACCTGCGGTCATTGTCAGAGCCAAACCGGCTTTGGCTCGCTCGACGTGATAGGCGCGGTAGCGGCCCTTTGGCATCCCGTCTTCGGGATAGGCAGGCTCATGCGATGTCGTCATCAAGCGATTTCTCAATGTTAAATGCTTGATTTTGAAAGGTTGAAGAAGGGGATCATTCGACATCATACGGACTCCACCAAAGCGAACGGGTGCATTTCGTCAAGAATGAGCGTCGCTGTCAATTGAAAAGGCTTAATGACGTAATTTGTTCGTATTATACGTCACAAAGTTGTGAGGGTCGTCTCCATAAAGACCCTTGTGATCGGATCAAAGTTGAATGAAGATCGTTGACTGTGTTTTCGCTCTTTCCTTCGCTTCAGAGCTTTCATGAGGTAATATGACCCGCGCGCGATTAATGGATGTGAAGCTTCCGGATTTCGGTGTTCCTGAAGAGATCCCTGTGATCGGGGATGCGATTTATAAGGCCCGTCTTGATCAGCTCAGAAAGAGGATGGACCACGCGGGATTAAACGCCATCGTCGTCTATGCGGATCGCGAACATACCGCCAATTTTACTTATCTCACCGGGTTTGATCCCCGCTTTGAGGAAGCGCTTTTTATTCTCAGTGCTGGACGTGATCCTGTTATCATCACTGGACCGGAGAATCTTGGTCGTGCGAGGGCCTCAAAAAATTCACCCAGCGCCATTCTGTCTCCGACCTTCGGTCTCATGGGGCAAGACCGCACAAAGACGCCTTCGCTTGTAGATCTGCTCTCGAATGCAGGCATTCAAAGACAATACAAAGTCGGCGTTGCGGGTTGGAAATATTTTATCAGCGATGAGACCCCAGATTTTGAAAGCTGGAGCGAAGTGCCGAGTTTCATTATTGATACACTTCGCCACCTTGTGGGAGAAGAGGGGCGTGTTATCAATGCCGGTCGTCTCTTCATGGACAGCGAGACCGGTTTGCGCGCGATCAATGAAATTGATCAACTGGCGCAATTTGAATTTGCTGCGTGTCATGCATCAGAAGCCATAAAAAAAGTCTTATTTGGTGTTCGTCCGGGTATGCGGGAGATGGACGCCGCGCGGCTTATGGCGCTTGGTCAATATCCTTTGAGTGCGCATCCGATGTTATCAAGCGGTCAACGCGCTTATGCGGGTTTGGAATCGCCAAGCGATCGTGTCATCAACAAAGGCGATCCGATGACCACCGCGTTAGGTCTCTGGGGTGGATTGACCGCGCGCGCGGGATGGGTGGCTGAGTCTGCCGACGATTTACCTCACGATGTGCGTGATTATATCGCGCGCCTTGCTGCGCCATATTTCGAAACGGCTGCGGCTTGGTATGAAATGATCGGTATAGGTGTTAAAGGTGGCGATCTTTATCGCATGGTGTGGGACCGGCTTGGTGATCCGTTCTTCGGATTGATCCTCAACCCCGGTCATCTTATTCATATTGATGAGTGGATGAACACACCGATTTATCGTGATAGCCAAGAGACCCTTCGTTCTCATCAAGCCATCCAATTGGATATTATTCCAGCCACCGGTTCTTCCTATTTCACCACCAATATCGAAGATGGTGTGATATTGCTTGACGAAGAGGGCCGCGCTGCCTTTGCAGAAAAATATCCGGAAGCCTGGCGGCGGATCGAAACCCGCAGAGCCTATATGCTGGATGTTTTGGGGATAAAATTAAAGCCGGAAACGCTGCCTTTGAGCAATCTCGCGGGCTATCTGCCGCCCTTCTTTTTGTCACCGAAATCAGTCTTGGTTCGAAAATAGGTCGATCACAGAAGGCGTAAAAACAATTTATTGATTAAGAGGGGGGAAGGACGTCATGAAAAGAAAGAAGCCAACCATTGCCGATCTCCGCGCATTAAAGGGCAAGGGGCAATTGACCATGCTCAAAGTGACAACGCTTGAAGAAGCGGCGGCTGCTGAGGAGGCAGGCATTGATATCGTGTCTTTGCCCGAAGAGCTCGTAACGCATCCCGAATATCGTCACGTCGCACCCAGTTTGTTTTCTATGACGGGTAAAGTTCACCTCGAAGCCGGCACGCGTGATGATTATCTGAGATGGTCTTTGCAAATGCTCGCTGCAGGTGCCGACGCAGTTTATTGCTCGGCAGGCTTAGGCACGGTTGAACATCTTGCGCGCGAATTCATTCCCGTTGTTGGCCATGTCGGCTTGGTGCCTTCGCGGGTTACGTGGACGGGCGGCTTTAAGGCGGTCGGAAAAACGGCTGCGTCCGCCATGGCTCTTTATAAAGAGTGCAAAGCCTATGAAGAAGCCGGTGCTTTCGCGGTTGAGATCGAGGTTGTGCCTGTGGAAGTTGCGTCAGAAATTTCAAAACGCGTGAACCTGCTTTTGTGGTCGATGGGCGCGGGCGCAGGATGCGATGCGCAATATCTCTTCGCTGAAGATATACTCGGCACCAATCGTGGTCATATGCCTCGTCATTCAAAAGTGTATCGCAATTTTGCAGCAGAATTTGATCGGCTACAACGCGAACGCGTTGCAGCTTTTTCGGAATATATCGCCGATGTTCGCTCGGGCGCCTATCCTGAAGATAAACATATCGTCCATATGCCAGAGGCAGAATGGGATGCGTTTATAGAGAAAATTGGTAAGGCACGTTGATGATTTGATCATCGAGAGCCGAGCGGCAAGAACGCGCCTCACAATGAGCTGATCGGTGCTTGAATCATTGATCGATCGTTTTGATCCATTTCAGAATTGATTGACTTATTGGACCAACGGCTTGGGGGTCGCGAATATCGCCCGCCAACACATGTTGGCCTTCGCTACGACTATAATCGACCGTCTCAATCGCTTTGATCTTCGAGCCCATCCGAGCATAGGCTTCTTTAATTGAGAAGGGTTCTACAGTTTGATCTTGCGCGCTGTAGAGGACGAAAACGGGCGTTTGAAAGCGACTGAGATCGCTATTCCGAACTTTCTTTACAAGTGCCATCATCGGAAAAAGCGCTCGCGTCGGATAGGATTGTGTCCAAGCAACCGCTTCACGCGGGTCCGATGATTGGTATTCAATTTTGTCGCCCGCAATCACTTTTGCGATGGATTGCCCCCAGGGCCAATTGATGAGTTCGGAAAATTTGTTCTTCAATCCGAAATTCGGTGACACAAAGACCATCGCATCAACGATCGAAGACTCTGCCGTCGTTCCAAACCACGTTGATAAAGTCGATCCGGTCGAGCAACTGATAACGAGAACTTTATCTCCCAAGACCTTACCAATTTTGATGGCTTCGACGGTGTCAGCCATCCAGTCTTGTGCGGTGGCGGTTCCGAGCGCCTCTCCATCGAGTCCGTGACCCGTCAATCTTGTGTAGAAAAGATTGGCGCCAAGCGCGCGCGCAACAAATTCAGCGAGCGGTGCCGTTTCAAGACGTGTGGCTGAAAAACCGTGAATATAGACGACTGCCCATTTTGCTTTTTGTGGCGTTGGCTTTGCCCAAACTATCGCCTTTTCAACGCCAGGGCGAAGATTTTGAAATCGGGCTTCATTTCCTTTGAGCCAAGGTTCAAGATCGGCGATCAATTTCGGCGGTTGCGGTCTTGCCGTGGGCGTCTCGCTGCCAAAAGGATTCGCGGGACCGAATACATAAAGAGCGATTACAAAAAACAGAAATGTAGTGAAAAGCTTTCGTCCGTAGGTCTTTGCTTTTTGTTGTTGGAATGATTTTCGCGCAGACATGACTCGATTGCCTTTAATGTTTCTACTTTATCGCTGTGCCAGCTCGATGATATCCGTGCTGTTTAGAATTCTTCTTTCAAAAGATCCATCGGCTACAGCGAGCATGGCACGTCCGACTTCTTTAGTCGTCGGGCACCATGCCGGATTGATCCATCTTAAGAGATGAATGAACGGGCCGAAAATTTGATAGAGAAGATCATAAATCTTTGTTTTTGACCTGATCCCTTCAAGGGGCAGAATTGCACCGGGTCTGAACATATAGGCGGCTTTAAAATTCATAATTAAAAGTTTATTTTCTGTTTTTCCTTTGACGCGCGCCCACATAGTCCGGCCCGCTTCCGTGCTGTCCGTACCCTGCCCGGTCACATAAATGAAAGTCAGAGAGGGATTTGATTTGAGTAAGGTTTCCGCCACTTTGATTGTGAGGTCATAGGTCAAATGCGTGTAAGTTTCTTCATCAAGAAAAGCAGCCGACACACCCACGCAGAATAAACACGCGTCAAAGGGAGTAAGGTCCGATTCAATGGATGAGAGATCGAAGAGATCGGGTACAATGAGTTCCTTGACCTTCTGCTCAAGAAACATCGACGGAGAGCGGCCGATGACTGTAATCGATGAGATTTCCTCTGATCTGATCGCTTCTTTCATGACCGCTTGGCCAATCATGCCGGTCGCACCGAAAACCACAATTTTCATTCTGATTCCAAATCTTTAATTATGAGTTCTCTACCATTGGCCAAAGTGATCACTGCCGATGTGTCAATGTTCGGCTTACCGCATCACGCCAACCGTTGATTTGCTTCCTGCGTAGCCCTGAGTCCATGTGAGGGGAAAAGCGTCTTTCAAGGCGCCAAGTCTTCATGAACTCTTTCGGTTCGGGATAGAGCCCACTCGCAAAGCCTGCGAGATAGGCGGCGCCCATGGCTGTTGTCTCCGTAATCATGGGGCGATCCACTTCAGCATCAATAAGATCCGCCAGACGTTGCATCGTCCAATCTGATGCCGTCATCCCCCCATCGACACGCAATATCGCGCGTGACGGTGATTGCCAATCCGCACGCATCGCATCAAGAAGATCTAGCGTTTGAAAGCAGACCGACTCAAGTGCGGCTTTTGCAAATTCACGCGGGCCTGTGTTGCGTGTTAAACCAAACATCGCACCGCGCGCGTCGGCATCCCAATGCGGCGCACCGAGACCTACAAAAGCGGGAACAAGATAGACTGATTGCGCGGGATCGGCTTGGTCAGCAAGATCGCCGGACTGCGAAGCCTCCGTGAAAAGTTTCAATCCATCACGCAACCACTGAACAGCGGCGCCAGCAACAAAAATGGAGCCTTCAAGCGCGTAAGTGCGCTTGCCATTAAATTGGTACGCGATCGTTGTGAGCAGTCGGTTGGAGGAAGAGATGGCTTTATCGCCCGTATTTAAAAGCGCAAAACAACCTGTGCCATAAGTTGATTTCATCATGCCCGGTTCAAAACAGGCTTGTCCAATGGTTGCCGCTTGTTGATCACCCGCAACGCCACGAATGGGAATCGCCGCACCAAAAATCTCCGGACTTGTTATTCCAAAATCAGCCGATGAGTCTTTGATTTCTGGCATGAGGGTTTTCGGAATGTCAAACAAGGCCAAGAGCTCATCATCCCATTGGCCCGTGTGAATGTTACACAGCATTGTACGTGAGGCATTGGTGGCGTCGGTGAGATGTGCTTTGCCACCTGTCAGACGCCAGATGAGAAAACTGTCGATTGTGCCAAAAGCCAGTTCACCGCGCTCGGCGCGGATGCGTGCGCCTGGAATCGCGTCAAGAATATACTTGATTTTTGTTGCCGAAAAATAGGGGTCGAGCAGCAAGCCCGTTCTTTCACTCACGAAAGCCTCATGGCCTTTGGATTTGAGTTTTTGGCAATCGTCGGCAGTGCGGCGATCTTGCCACACAATTGCATTGTGAATCGCGCGGCCAGTGGCGCGTTCCCAAATCACTGTGGTTTCGCGTTGATTCGTAATGCCGATGGCCGTGAGATCATTTGTGTTGAGTTGGGCCTTTCGAAGGGCTTGTCGCGTCACATCGAGAACGCCGGACCAGATCTCCTCGACATCATGTTCAACCCAGCCGGCTCTGGGAAAATGCTGAGGAAACTCTTTCTGTGCGCTCGCAATGGGCAGAAGATCTGACGAAAAAATAATGGCCCGCGACGAGGTCGTCCCTTGATCAATTGCAAGGATATGGCTCATCTTGATGTCCTCCGCCAAACGATAGGTCGTCATGTTCATTTTTTGTGTGTTCTAGGTTAAACAGACCAGGATAAAGAATAAAGTAGGATCTTAGGGATGGATGAGTCATCCGAACGGCAAAAAGAAATCATTGAAATTGCACGGAAAACGGGCCGGGTTCTGGTTGATGATTTAGCCTCACGCTTCGAAGTTACTCCCCAGACCATACGACGCGACCTCAATGATCTTTGCGACCGGCGTCTTTTATCGCGTATCCATGGAGGAGCCATTATCGCCTCAGGCGTAATCAATGCGTCGTACGAGGCCCGCCGCTTCATCGCTCACACGGAAAAACAAATTATCGGCGCCGCAGCCGCAGCGCTTATTCCCAATGGGGCATCATTATTTATCAATATCGGGACCACGACCGAGGAAGTGGCGCGTGCGTTGGGTGATCATAAGGATTTATTGATTATTACCAATAACTTGAATGTCGCCATCATGACTTATGCTAATCCGAATATCGAAGTCATTATGGCTGGCGGACCAGTTCGCCGCGCCGATGGCGCCATCATCGGCGAGGCGGCAGCGCAATTCATCTCCCAGTTCAAGGTGGATTATGCGATTATTGGGGCCTCGGCGCTTGATCAGGACGGTGCATTGTTAGATTTCGACTATCGGGAAGTTAGCGTTGCCAAAACAATCATCGAAAATGCCCGCACCGTAATTCTCGTTGCAGACCGTTTGAAGTTTGAACGAACAGCCCCTGTTCGCATTGCCCATATTTCGGACATTGATATTTTCGTAACCGATCAGCTTCCGGATGGGGAATTTGGTTCAATTTGCCGAGAAAATGGTGTGAAAACGATCGAAACACAAAGACAACGTGAAGAAATACCCTAGTTTCAGCCTATTTTTTAAAAAATTAACAATTTATTTATAAATCGAAATTTTCGATTGCATTTCGAATTATTTCGAATGAACATCTTACGAATATAAAAAATTCAAAGTGAGGAGTGTCGCCATGGTGGTGGACATCGCCATAATCGGCGGTGGGATTAATGGGTGCGGGATCGCGCGGGATGCCGCCGGCCGTGGTCTGTCCGTTTATCTGTGCGAGCAAAATGATCTCGCAAGCGGAACATCAAGCTGGTCGACCAAACTCATCCATGGCGGATTGCGTTATCTTGAGCATTTTGAGTTCCGCCTTGTTCGCGAAGCTCTTATTGAACGTGAACGGCTTTGGCGCTTGGCGCCGCATATCATTTGGCCTTTGCGATTTGTCTTGCCGGCGCATCGAGGCCTTCGACCCGCGTGGTTGTTGCGTCTGGGTCTTTTTCTTTATGATCATCTCGGCGGGCGCAAACTTCTTCCCGCTACGCGTACACTTAATCTTTTGAGTGATGAGGCTGGCCTACCATTGAAGCCAGATGCCAGCATTGGTTTTGAATATTCCGATTGTTGGGTAGATGACGCGCGCCTTGTTGTGCTGAATGCAATGGATGCGCGGTCACGAGGCGC
>RFZR01000451.1 GCA_009920595.1 Alphaproteobacteria bacterium
TATTACGGACTTCAAATCCCTGAAGACGCGATGGACGAGGACATCGAGGAATCGGCCCGCTTTTACGAAGAAGACAATGGCGAATTGCATATCCGTAGCGACTTTTTAATCGCCGATGAAGACGAACCCCGCACAGTCCGCGTGGCGTTCATCTTGAACCAAAACAACGAGTCCCTTAAAAGCCGTGGCGTGCTGTTCTCAATCCACGACGAAGACGTGCCCGTCTTTCGCCTACTACGCATGCGCGCGCGACGTGCCCCTGGGCTGATTGAAGACGCCAAAGAAGTGCTGCTCAAACTCTTCGATGCCGACGCCGAATATTCCGCCGACACCCTAGAAGGCATTTATGACCAACTCGAAAAAGCAGGCAAATTGGTGCTATCCAAAGATGTGACCGACGAATTAGCGGGCGAGGTGCTGGGCGCCATCGCCCGACAAGAGGACTTGAACGGACGCATCCGCCGCAATGTGATGGATACCCGTCGCGCGGTCAGTTTCATGATGCGATCGCGCATGCTTAATGCAGACCAATTCGAAGAAGCGCGGCAAATCTTGCGCGACATCGAGTCGCTCGATAACCACACCGCATTTTTGTTCGACAAGATTAACTTCTTGATGGACGCGACGGTCGGTTTCATCAATATCAACCAGAACAAGATCATCAAGATCTTCTCGGTCGCCAGCGTCGCTTTGCTGCCACCTACTTTGATTGCTAGCATTTACGGCATGAACTTTCAGTACATGCCTGAACTCAGCCAAACCTGGGGCTATCCTTTTGCCATCGTGCTGATGGCGGGTAGCGCGGTGGTGCCTATGTGGTACTTCCGTAAACGGGGTTGGTTGAAGTAATTGATTGCAAACCCCTATTTTTAGGGTTTTGTAGGCACATGCCATTTAAATCACGCATTCGCACCGTTCCCCATTACCCGAAGCCTGGCGTGATGTTTCGGGACATCACCACCTTGCTAAAAGACGCAACGGGTTTGCAATTGGCAGTGAAATCGCTTGCCGATCACTTTCGCGGTCAACCCATCAACAAAGTGGCTGGCATCGAGGCAAGGGGTTTTATTCTGGGCGCGGCTGTAGCCTACGAATTAGGCTTAGGCTTCATCCCCGTACGCAAAAAAGGCAAGCTTCCAGCAGAAACCATAGGCCAAGACTACGCCCTGGAGTACGGCACAGACCGCATCGAAATACACA
>RFZR01000452.1 GCA_009920595.1 Alphaproteobacteria bacterium
GAGAGTTCGGCAATTTCCTTTGACGGGAACTGCGCCATCAACACCGAGATTTCGAGCACGATGGTCCACAAACGCACAGCGTGTTCGTAAGCGGCGATATTGACCGAGCCATCGGCTTCACGGAACTGAAGCAGATTGAGCGAGGCGAGGTTACACGCCGTGTCATCAAGGAACATATATTCCGAGCACGGATTTGATGCGCGGATCGGGCCGGATGCCGGGCAGGTGTGCCAGTCATTCATCGTCGTGTTGAAGTGCAAGCCCGGATCGGCTGATGCCCATGCGGCATAACCAATCTGTTCCCACAAATCGCGCGCCTTGATCGTCTTGTGCACTTTCTTGTCGGTGCGGCGAATGAGGTTCCAATCCTTGTCGCTTTCAACCGCGCGCAAGAATTCATCCTTCAACGAAACCGAGTTGTTTGAATTTTGGCCTGCGACGGTGAGATAGGCTTCTGAATCCCAATCCGTATCATAGGTCGGGAAATCGAGATCCTTGTAACCTTGCTTTGCAAATTGAATGACGCGCTTGATGTAATTGTCCGGCACCAATGCGCGGCGTGCGAATTTGATTTCGCGCTTCAACGCCGGATTCTTTTCCGGATCAAAGCAGGATTCAGCCGGGCCATCGCAATTCACGCAGGCCTTCATCACCGCTTTCAAATGTTTTGAAACGATCTTCGAACCGGTGACGAGGGCTGCAACCTTCTGCTCTTCCTTCACCTTCCAATCGATATAGGCTTCGATATCCGGATGATCGACATCAACAACAACCATCTTCGCCGCACGACGTGTTGTGCCGCCAGATTTGATCGCGCCCGCTGCCCGGTCACCGATTTTCAAGAAGCTCATCAAGCCTGATGATTTGCCACCGCCCGCAAGCTTTTCGCCTTCGCCGCGCAGCATCGAGAAATTCGAACCGGTGCCCGAACCATATTTGAAGAGACGCGCCTCACGGACCCAAAGATCCATAATGCCGCCTTCATTCACGAGATCGTCGGCAACGCCCTGAATGAAGCACGCATGAGGTTGCGGATGCTCATAAGATGATTTTGATTTCGTGAGCTTGCCGGTTTTGAAATCGACATAGTGGTGGCCTTGTGAGGGACCATCAATGCCATAGGCCCAATGCAGACCCGTGTTGAACCATTGCGGCGAATTCGGCGCGACCATCTGACGGGCGAGCATATAGCGCTGCTC
>RFZR01000453.1 GCA_009920595.1 Alphaproteobacteria bacterium
ATGATGTGGACGATATGGCGACGCGCGCGGCCGCCCTTGCGGCTTCTGAAGGATTTGCGAAATCAGCGGAACGCATCATCATTGTTGCGGGCGTTCCATTCGGCACACCGGGAGCCACGAATATGGTGCGCATCGCTTACGCGCCTTGAGATTTAACAAGATTACAGAGCGGTCTCGCCTTTTTCTTCGTCGATTTTTTTAATCGCGAGGCGAGCGCTCTCCATCATCGGATAAATCGCGAGTACTTTTTCGTAAGTCTCACGCGCATGAACCAAATCGCCGCGCATGAGCAGAATGAAGCCTAACCCGGACAATGCTCCAAAATGACGGGGCTCACGTTTCAGTGTTTCGGCAATATCCGAGATTGAGCGATTAAAATCATCCATCAGAAAAAATACGGTCGCGCGGCGGTTCCACCCTTCAGCAAAATCAGGCTCGCGCGCAACCACGCGATCAAGGAACTCAATGGCAACGGGAAAATCTTGTTTCGCAATCGCAATCGCCGCGCGCTCCATAAGGAGGTCGGTCGTTGGACTCGAGGATTGTACCCAGAGGGATTGAATACGCGCTTCAACACGCGCGGCCAATTCAACAGAGGGCGCGTCACGAAGCTCTGAAAAAAGTGCGTTAAGTTGTTCGTCGCGCGTTTCAGCTTTGAGCGGCGCAACAAGAATAAAGAATGCAAGACATGCAAAAAGAAACCCAAAGGCGTAACTTTGGCTTGTTCTCATCATGAAAGCGCGCCGATTGATGAAGCTTGTTCACCCATCAGATCTTCGCCCTTCTTTGCTGCCCTTTGACGCGGTCCGAACCGTTCTTCAGAGGGCGTACGCCCGAAATGCTCACTATAACATTTCGAGAAATGCGAGGCCGAGACAAAACCACAGGCGAGCGCCACCGAGAGGATCGGCATACTGGTTTGCAACAAGAGATGACGCGCGCGCGCGAGGCGAAGGCCCAGATAATAGCGCGTCGGTGCTTGGCCAATATATTTTTGGAACAGTCTTTCAAGTTGACGCGCGGAGAAGCCAACACGATCCGCCAATTCGCTGCAAGACAAAGGTTCTTCGATATTTTGTTCCATCGTGGCGACAACCGCGAGAACGCGTTGGTTGGCAACCCCTAAACGGGCGCGCGCAATTCCATGCGCTGCCGTTCATTGGCGTTGCGCATCCGGTGATGAATGAGTTCATCCGTTA
>RFZR01000454.1 GCA_009920595.1 Alphaproteobacteria bacterium
GATAAAGCGCAAGCAATGGATGAGACGGAATGATCACATGCCAAAAGGCCACACCAAGATAAAGAAACACCTCTACCGGGTGCATGGACAGTGAGGAAAATGGCGACGGGTTAACGGAATTATGGTGCACCGAATGGAAGAGACGATAAAGCGGCCTCCAATGAAGCGCACGATGGATGAGATAAAAATGCGTTTCATGGATAACGGGCACGATCAAAGCCAATGCAGCGAAGTAAAGTGGATGATCGACCAAAGCGGGCAGAGACGGAACTTGATGCGCGTAGAAAGACAAAATCACATATTCGATAAAGGTCCAGAGCGGCATCGCAATGAGAAGCGTTCTGAGCACATTGTCGATGAGTTGGCTTTTGAACCAGAACACATCACTTTTGTTGTCGGAGGGCCACCGTCCGTTGAATTTGAAACGTTGACCCTGCGCTCGCAGCACATAGAGACGGATCTCAAAGAGACCATAAAAGATCATCAACGCGCATGTGTTTAAAACAAAAAGTTGTATCGCAAGGAAGAGATCAAAATTTTGAAACCGAGAAAGATCGGGTAAAAGATAGACCCACCACACATAGGCCGATGCTGCAAAAAGAAGATTAAAGGGAAAAAAGTAAGAAGGAATCCATTTCAACAAAGCCAAAGGTTTTGGCGGAAACACGAAAAGCGGCGCGGTTGATGCCGGTTCATTCGGCATCCAATCTCCTCTTTTGTTACGTGAACCGAAGGCCAAATCATCCATCACAAAGCGCTCCACGATATAAGTTGACTGCGCATTAAAGTAGCAAAACATTTCATCAGACATTTTCCTTTGTGACGGTGACAAAGGGAATGGGCCGAAGATCGACAGCATGTTCGAGCAAGCCTAAGCGATAAAGCGCCAAATCAAGCGCGCGACGTGCTTGTGCCTCCGGCACTTGATCGATAATGGCGGCCATTGTGCCATCGCGCAGCGAGGCACTTGAGCGCTCTGTGAGTTCATGCCCAATAAAACAAATATTTTTTCCGCGTGGATGACGGCGCAACACGTCTGACAAAGTCGAATTCGCACCGCCCGCATTATAGAGGCCGACGAAATCCTTATGGCGGTCGAGGGCATCCATCAGCGTCTCTCGCGCGCGTTCGGCTTCATCATAATGAAAGCTCACCGAGTCAAAATGAAAGCCGCTATCGACTTGCCGTTGAATATA
>RFZR01000455.1 GCA_009920595.1 Alphaproteobacteria bacterium
CGCGTGATTTTGATGAGCTCAGCGGCGGCGTGGAAACGTCGTCCTTATTGGGGCCCTTACAGTGTTTCGAAAGCCGCGGTAGAAGCGCTTGGTCACACTTATGCGCAAGAAGTCTCTTCAACGCCGATCAAAGTGATGATGGTCGATCCGGGTCCATTGCGCACCGATATGCGCGCAAATGCAGTGCCTGGTGAAGATCCAATGAGTTTGCGTGAGCCTTCAACTCTGGTTCCGCATTTGATCGACATGGCCGCTTCATCATGGACGGATACAGGGAGACTCTTTGACTTCTCAGGCCCGACACCGCGTCTTTGCGACTTCGGTAAACCGGTGGATGTGACAGCGTAACTTAGTCCTTGGCGTAAGGATTTTTTGCCGTCCGCATCGACAAGCGGATTGGTGTGCCCGGCAAGTTGAATGTCTCGCGCAATGAATTGATGAGATAGCGCGTGTAACTATCGGGCAAACCATCAAGCTGCGAACCGAACAAAGCGAAATGCGGTGGCCGCGCTTTAACTTGCGTGGCATAGCGAATTTTGATGCGACGACCGGAAATCGCCGGCGGCGGATGTTTTTCAAGAACACCTTCAAGCCAACGATTAATTTGTCCGGTGGAAACACGGGTTGACCAAATCTCTGCAGCTTTGAAACAAGCATCCATCAATTGATCCGTGCCTGATCCGGTCAATCCTGAAAGCGGAATGATTTGCGCGCCTTTGACATTCGAGATCAGTCGTTCAGCATCTTCAACCATGCGCTGAAAGCGACCCGCCTCACCCACCACAAGATCCCATTTATTGACGCCTACAACAAGCGCGCGACCTTCGCGTTCAATGACGGAAAGAATAGCGAGATCCTGCTTTTCGAAAGGGATTGTCGCATCAAGTAGCAGCACAACCACTTCCGCAAATTTAACGGCACGCAAACCGTCAGACACAGCAAGCTTTTCAAGCTTGTCTTCGACTTTCGAACGCTTGCGCATACCGGCCGTGTCATAAAGCTTTACAGGCCTTCCGCGATAAGACCATTCAACCGAAATGGAATCGCGCGTGATGCCTGCTTCTGGTCCGGTGAGTAATCGCTCTTCACCAATCAGCTGATTGATGAGTGTGGATTTGCCTGCATTGGGACGACCGACAATGGCGATGCGCAGGGGGCGCTCATGATGATCGTCTTC
>RFZR01000456.1 GCA_009920595.1 Alphaproteobacteria bacterium
AAAGCCAAAGCGCAAGCGATTGATGCGATCTTAAATGGCGTGATGCCGTAATCAAACGCTCGTTACGCTTTAGAAAAGACTCTGACAAAGCGAAAGCAGAGCGGTGTCGCAACAGCCCAGGCGAAGGCAAGCACAGCCATCGCATAGACGAAGTTGCCGTGGAGCGTTGCCGCGCCAAGCTTTTCTCCAGCGAGATAGCTCAAAGGCCCGCCCACCGCGCCAAATAGGACTTGAAGCATAGTACGACCTTCAAGCCATGACAGCGCGCCATCCGGCAAAGTCGCGAAAGCAAGCCACAACGCCAAAATCCATAAAGGCGGAAATGAATTTGACGCGGTGAGACCGCGATAACTGATCACGCCACTTTTTAGGAGAATGATTTCAATCACGATGCCCATGATAAAAATGGCGGCAATGCTGGCTGTGGCTTCAAACCAACGGTGATGATTGTTCAAAATGTGAAAAGCAAAAAGTGCAAGCGCTGGTGCAGACGCGGCAAAATCTAAATCATGCGCGCCACCAACAACAGCGGCAAACCACGCGATTTGAAACAAAACAAAGGAGATCAGTTTTTCTACCATGGCCTAGGATTTAATCCGATCCGTGTCGCTGCTCGTAAAATTGCCATAAACAAAGGCATTAACCTGTGCATTCTTGAAATGATCGGAGTGGATACGGCGATGCCACAGCATTGGATGTTACAGCGAGGATTGGCACTCGGTGCAATTCTTCTGAGCGTCATGCTCTCACCGGTTGTGAGCGACGCCTCGACCGGCGGCGTTGTGGGCGAGCCGCTGAAAGGTAAAGCGATCAAAAATGCCGTCATCGGAAAGAGAATTTATCTCGCCGTGCCCTTTGGTGGCGAATTGCCACTCTATTACAAAAAAGATGGCGTGGTTGATGGATCGGGCGAAGCGGTTGGCCTCGGAAAATTTCTAGCGCCAACCGATCAAGGGCGCTGGTGGGTGAAAGACGATAGTCTCTGCCAACAATGGCAAAGTTGGTATGAGGGCAAAGTGTTTTGCTTCACCCTCGAAACGCTTCCTGATGATAAAATCGTCTGGCGTCGCGATGACGGCGAAGAAGGCATCGCCCGCATCGGCGACTGATTTGCCTCACTCCGCCGCTTTGGATGCGGGATTATTCGGATGCGTCGTCCAATTGGCATAGGGACG
>RFZR01000457.1 GCA_009920595.1 Alphaproteobacteria bacterium
CGACGATTTTCCGCTCAAGCCGCATCGGTCAAAAACATTCAAACGCTGCATTTCTTGAAACTGTGCGTATTTTCAAGCCGGATATGATCGCGTTCATTCACTCGGTCCATATTACGGACGAAAGTTTTGCCGAAGCAAAACGCATAAGGCCGGGCGTAAGGCTCGTACAAATTTGTGTTGATCCGCTGTTCCGTCCGAAAAACATCGCCGTGCTTGAGAAACGGAAGACAATCGCTGATGCAACCTTTATCACAACGGCGGGCGCGGCCTTAAAGCCCTATGCGCGCAAAGGTGCTGTTGTGTCTTTCATTCCCAACTGGGTTGATCCGGCTATTGAAACCGGTCGTGCTTTTGAGCGGAGTGATCAACGCTTTGATCTCTTTTTTGCCGCTCGCGCTCATGTCGGAGAATATGACGGTGATCCGCGTTTCACCTTTCCTGTAGCGGTTCAAGCTGCGGATGATCTCCATATCGATTTGCATGGCGTCAATGGATGTCCGGCTCTTCATGGCGCAGCCTTCTATGATCATATGAATGATGCGCGTATGGCACTTAATTTGAATGGCGATCGTCAGGGCGATGTGAAAGAGCCCGCCCCACTGGCCTTGCGTTACCTCTATAATTCAGATCGTGTCGCGCAAGTCATGGGATCGGGACTTCTTGCCATCTCAACGCGCGCCAATCATCTCTATGAACTTTTCCCCGAGGGGAAAGAGATGGTGTTTGCCGATACGATTGAAGAGATGCTTGAAACGGTGCGCCGTTATAAGCGCGATGACAATGCGCGCCGTATCATTGCTGAAGCCGGATGGCGGAAGTCACATGCCGAATATTCAGTCGATCTCGTGACGCGTTATATCGAAGAGGTAAGCTTCGAGCGCACGCTGAGCCAAAACTATCAATGGCCGACTGAACTTTATGCGGGCGAATGATTTTTGAGACACGCGTCATAGACATGACGCGTTTCATCAGCAATTTTCGGCCAAGAAAATTCCGCTTCAACGCGTGCGCGCGCGGCGCGACCCATTTTTTTACGCCGGTCTTTATCCAAGTCTTTCAAAATGCGAACGACGCCTGAAGATTTTGTTCCAGATCCATATGAGGAAACGGCCATCCAATCCATATCTAAATGGCGATTGATGTGGCGCGATAGATCTGCCATCACCATTAC
>RFZR01000458.1 GCA_009920595.1 Alphaproteobacteria bacterium
ATTCAAAACCCACGGATGCACCGCGTCTTTGTGACCGGGATGACCAATGCCGATCCGCACACGCCGATAGGCATTGCCACAATGTTGTGTGATCGAGCGCAGACCATTATGGCCAGCATTGCCTCCATCGAGTTTCACGCGCACTTTGCCAGGCGCGAGATCAAGTTCATCATGAAAAACGATAATGTCGCCTAGGTCGATTTTATAAAACTGCGCAGCTTCTTGCACCGCTTGGCCGGAATTATTCATGAAGGTTTCTGGCTTCAGCAATAACGCCTTCTCCGTTCCGATTACGCATTCGGTGCTTTCGCTCTGAAAGCGCTTCCGCCATGTCGCCGCTTTGAATCGATGAGCGATGGCATCAATCGCCATGAAGCCGACATTATGACGGTTTCCGGCATAGCGCGATCCAGGATTGCCAAGGCCTACGAAAAGCAGCATCGCCTCATCTCTGCGGTTGCGGCGGTGAAATCGATGTTATGAAAAAGCGCGCCGCGATGATTTCGCGACGCGCCTTGAAAGATTGAGACCCGAAAAAAGATCACTTCTTCGCGGGTTCGGCAGCTTTCTTGGCTGCATCGCCAGCAGGCGCAGCAGCGGCTGCAGGAGCCGCAGCGGGTTCTTCATCCTTCTGGCCCTTACCGACGATGGTCACGAGCGTGAAGTCGGTCTTATCGACAGGGGTGCAGTTCGCAGGAAGCTTAATCTGCGAAATGTGAATCGATTTACCGATTTCGACACCCGTCAAATCAACAGTGACGCCATCCGGAATTGAATCCGGCGGCACCATCATTTCAACCGAGTGCAGCACGATGTTGACCGCGCCACCACGCTTAACGCCCGGGGACGCCGCTTGGTTGATCACATGGACAGGAACATCGACGCGGATTTTCTGGCCGGCTGTGATGCGGAGAAAGTCGACATGGAGGGGTTGGTCGCGCACAGGGTCGAGCTGATAGTCGCGCGGAATGACGCGCGTTTTTTTGCCGTCGACGGACACTTCGAAAATTGTCGTGAGGAAGTGGCCCGCGAAAATCAGCTTCTTCGTGGCGTTGAAATCGAGCGAAATGGCTTCGGGCTCTGCGCCCCCACCATAGATGACCGCAGGAACGCGGCCAGCACGACGCACTGCACGAGCGGCCCCCTTGCCGCTATTCGCACGGACCGTCGC
>RFZR01000459.1 GCA_009920595.1 Alphaproteobacteria bacterium
ACGAAAGAGCCTGTTGGCGCAACCACCAATGTTGTGATCGACAAAGCGCTTGCGATGAAGTGATCGCTTAAAGCGTTCTGAAAAAATTAAGCCGCGAGAGATGATCTCGCGGCTTTTTTCATGCGTGAGAAATAACGCGTTTGACTCTATTTCAAAATCGCTCGCGCAAAGAGCGCCCCCCAATACATGCCAATACCGAAACATGTATGTGAAGCGAGATTCAAAAAACGAATGGTCCATGGGTTGTCGCGTTTTGATGCGGCCCATCCGGCACCCATGCCGGGTTGAAGAATAAACCATCCCGCTGCCACGGTAAGCCATGCGAGAATGAGTGCCGGAAAAAGCGTCGGTGCGTGCGCGTAAGACTCACCCATGATTTTTAGAAGCGCACCACCATAAACAATGCCCGTCACATAATGCGCGATCCATCCGGCTTCGCTTTCAAACGGGAATGATTTTGATGCAGCGATATCGGCGTGATAAATTTTGCCGCGCGGGAGATGCAAAAACCAACGACCGACATAAGCCCAATTGGGAGATGCGACGCCGGCTTGTCGGTTTAAGAGAAGCGCCCAGAGATCCATCGCGGCTGTTCCCGCAATGCCGATGACGAGGCTTTGAAAAATGAATGCGTTCATGATTCGGGCTCCGTGATTTTGAGTGAGCCTCTCATGAAGTGGGGTGTTGCGCTAGCGCAAGGCCAAGGTCGCGCATAGCCTATTATCAAACCCGTAAGATTTCGCGTGTTAGGCCGGAGAGGATGGCGGCCACGCGCCGGACGGGGTCCGGTTGGTGCCGTCCCGTTTGTGCGTATCAAGTTGAGTAGAGAAAATGGTGCCCCTAGCCGGAATCGAACCAGCACTCCTTGCGGAATCCGATTTTGAGTCGGACGCGTCTACCAGTTCCGCCATAGGGGCAAGGTGCGACGGTCTATATCCCGCCAAGATTCAAAATTCCAGCCCTATCGCGCGTGTTGGCCATGGAAAACGCGCAGGGCTGGCGGTCCTCGGTTTTTTGGTTCTTGCGGCGCTTTCTGGGTGCATGGGCGATCCCGCGCCGAAGCCCGAGGATCAAAAGCTGCTCGATGATCGGTTCAACGCGCTTTGGCAGGATTTTGTCAGTCACAAAGCGGGGCCGGAGCGGGATAAATCCGGTTTTGCCTT
>RFZR01000460.1 GCA_009920595.1 Alphaproteobacteria bacterium
TTGCGCGTCTCCCGTACAAGCTCGGCCGCAAGCGCCAAAGGCGAAAGGCCAAGAGGGAAGGGCGTATGGCCCACGTCACGAGACAGTGTCTCTAGGTCGCGTGTCGGATCGAATTGCTTGAGCTCATGCCGAAGGCCACGCAGCATATCTTTGACGAGACGGGGCGCCTCTTCAAACATGTCGGGGATGGGCAATCGGGACCCAGTCTCGGGTCGGGGCATGGGCGAACTCACAGCCTTCGTTGATGGTCGGACGCTCGCCACTATAGCGATATTCGATTTTCAACGCATCTAGCGAAATGGGTACGTGAGTTGGCTGGGGGACCTGGATTCGAACCAAGATTAACGGAGTCAGAGTCCGCTGTTCTACCGTTGAACTATCCCCCAACAGGACATTTTCGCCTGGGTTTACAAAGTGAAACCTCGTCCAGATGGTCGCGCGCTGTTTAGCGAAGCCGCCGTATAATGACAAGCCAAGCCGAATAGGATGACGAAAAATTCACGTGCTCATGGTGAACGGCTCTGCCATAAGAGCTGACTTTCTTGATTTTGCTTTTTCTCCTCGATGGTGAGTCATTGCCCAATGATCCCGGTCCGCTCTGTAAAATTTCCAGTTTTTTTGTCCCTTTTGACGTTGTTATCGAGCCCTCTGGCTGTTTTTGCCCAGCAAAGTGGCGCGCCGCAGGGCGGTGCTCCGGCGGGTGGAACAGCGCAAAGGGTCGTTCCCGTTCTTTTGGGTGCGGCAAAACGAGAGGCCGTGCCGGTTCAATTCGAGACCATCGGGACGGTGCAACCGGTGGCCTCTGTGACCTTGCGGCCGCGGGTTGAGGGGCAAATTCTGGAAATCCTCTTTGCCGATGGTGCGCTTGTGAAAGCGGGTGACGTCCTTGTTCGCCTCGACTCACGCGGCATTGATGCGCAAGTGCGGCAGGCCGAAGCCACCGTACAACGCACAACCGCGCAGCTTGAACAGGCGCAGCGCGATGTGAGCCGCAATGAAGCGCTGGCGGCGAATGAGTTTGCGTCCAAGGTCAATCTTGAAAATGCAAAGACACAAGTTGCGGCCATAACGGCACAGCTCACGTCTGATCGCGCGGCGCTTGATAATCTCCGTGTTACGCAAAGCTATTACACGATCTCTG
>RFZR01000047.1 GCA_009920595.1 Alphaproteobacteria bacterium
GCTGGCATTAAGGGCATGGACCCTGTGATGCATGAACAATTGACGCGTGATGAAATTGAGCGCGCGGAAAAAGATCCGAAATATCGTTTGAAGCTCAAGGAAAGCACCGTGCGCATTCCTGAGCGCAAGCGTACCAAAGGCCCGCGTTATACGCCCTTGTCGCGTCGTCATGATCGCCCGAATGCGATTTTGTGGCTCGTGCGCAATCATCCTGAATTGAAAGACGCGCAGATCATGCGTCTGGTTGGCACCACCAAATCCACCATTCAGCAGGTGAAAGATCGTACGCATTGGAATATCGCGCAATTGCAGCCGATGGATCCGGTGACTTTAGGTCTTTGCTCGCAAATCGATCTTGATTTTGAAGTCAATCGTTCGTCGAAAGATAAGACGGTTCAACCGGCTGAAGCGGCGCATACTCTGTTGCCGGCCGAAGTCACGACGGCCAAAGAAACGCTTGAGCCTTTCGCAGGGTTCACAACTCAAGAAGCCGAAGTCAGCGAAGAAAAGATCGACGTCGACTCAGTTTTTGCCAAGCTTAAGCAACTTAAGAACGACGACTGATTTTTTTCCGCTCCTGCGCGTGATCTTTCATTGAGACCCGGCACTGCCGGGTCTTTTTTTGTTAACACTTCATTCACTATGAAATTTTACTTTTGATTAACCATAGCGACGCATCCATCGCGTGCCCTCAAAAAGGCCTTATTTGACTTCATTTCAGGAACGCTCTGTTAACCAACACGGCTTTAGATCGACTTAAATTGTAATTGTTTTTTTGGAGCAGGCAGAATGCTTGAGGGATTGGCTTCGGTAAGAGCGTTGAAATTTGCAGTCGCGGTGGGTGCCGCGCTTTTTCTGGCCGCGTGCGCCAATGATAAAGCGACGACAGGTGCAGGCGATCTCGCAAGCCTTGGTGGCGGTTCGGCAACGCCGGGCAGCTCACAGGATTTCCAAGAGAATGTCGGTGATCGCGTTCTCTTTGAGACAGACTCCTCAGATCTGACAGCGGTAGCCACGGCAACGCTCGATAAGCAAGCACAGTGGCTCAATCAATATGGCAGCTACAAGATTACGATCGATGGCCATGCCGACGAACGCGGCACGCGTGAATACAACTTCGCGCTTGGTCAGCGTCGTGCGCAAACGACACGCGACTATCTCGTTTCGAAAGGTGTTGCCGCATCACGTCTGTCGACAAAGAGTTGGGGTAAAGAAAAGCCCGTGGCGGTATGCGACGACATTTCATGCTGGTCACAAAATCGTCGCGCTGTGACAACACTTTCAGGTGGAAACTGATCACGCGCCGGAGTTGATGCGACGGGTTCATCCGTTGCTTTAATCAGATTGCCGGCGCGGGCTCTTCCCGCGCCGTTATTGTTTCGAGAAGTGAGTTGATTATGATGACGCGAGTCCTGACCTTTCCGTTTGTTGTGACGGTGTTGATCAGCCTGTCATCGCTGGCGCTTGCGCAAGACGCCCCCTCTGAGAGTGATTATGTCGTCCGGATCAATCGACTTGAAGCGCAAATTCGACAATTGTCGGGGCAGCTCGAAGAATTACAATTTGCCAATAAGAAACTCGAAGAGACATTAAAGAAATTCGAGCAAGATGTTGAAATGCGTTTTCAAGACATGAAAGCGCAACCGGCTGCACCACAAAAATCAGGCGCGAGTGACACGACAAGTTCTGGTCCGTTAAATCTTGTTGCGCCTTCAAAATCGGGGGCAGCGCCATCAGGCAATTCAGGAACGCTTGCAGCGCAAGCAGCAAATGCCAAACAACAACCGGCAGAACCTGCAAAGCCTGCGGATGCGAAATCCACTTTGGCGCAAGCGAAGGCTGCATTTTCAGCAGGTAATTTTGATGAGTCAGGACGCCTCGCGCGTGAGCTCATTCAATCCTATCCGAAAAATCCACTTGTTCCCGAAGCGATGATTGTTTCGGGCGATAGCGACTATCGCTTGAAGCGTTTTCCAGAGTCCGCGCAAACCTATCTGAAGCTGGCACAGACTTATGGCAACGCGAAGCAAGCGCCTTTAGCCTTTGCAAAGCTTGGCGATGCGCTTGTAAGCATGGGTCAAAAGACTCAGGCCTGCGCCACCTTTGGTGAATTTGCGAAACGTTATCCCGAGGCGGATGCGGCTTTGAAGTCGCGTGTTGAGAAAGCGCAGAAGGGGGCGGGCTGTTGAAAAAGTCTCGGCAGCTTCCGAAAGTCGAACCGCTTGGCGCGGATGAAGTGCGTGCGTTACTCGCGCCGATTGAATCTGAAAAACACGTTTTGCTTGCCGTTTCCGGTGGTGCGGATTCTCTTGCCTTGCTCATCGTCACGGCACGGTGGGCCAAAGAAAAACATGGCGCGCGACCGCGCGTGGCTGTCGCAAGTGTTGATCATGGGTTGCGTACTGAGGCGGCGGAAGAGGCTGCTATGGTGGGGCGCGTGGCCGCAAACCTCGGCCTTTCGCATGTGATTTTGAAATGGGATGGCGAAAAGCCGACACAAGGCATTCAAGAAGCCGCGCGGAATGCGCGCTATCGTTTATTGTCTGACCATGCGAAAGCGCTTGGCGCGCGTGTGATCTTAACCGGTCATCATGCTGACGATCAGGCCGAAACCGTGCTCTTACGTCTTGCTGCGGGTTCGGGCCTGTCAGGTCTTGCGGGTATGGCGAGTGAAACGCCTTTGCAAGGCGACCATATTCTTTTCCGTCCCTTTTTGGCGATTTCGGGTGTGCGTTTGCGCGCGACTGTGACGGCAGCCGGCCTCTCGCCGATTGAAGATCCCTCTAATGTGAACCAACGCTTTGCGCGGCCACGTTTGCGCTCGGCCGCGGATGTTTTGAGCCGCGAGGGACTCGATACAGCGCGACTCATGCGTTTTGCCGAACGGATGCGCCGCGCGGACGAGGCGCTTGAGGCGGTTGTTGAAGATGCGGAACGCGCGCTTAGGATCCCTTCTACCTCTGGTGAACGCTTCACGCCGGGCGTTTTGTCGCGGCCGCCGGAGATTGGAATCAGGCTGATCGGGGCCGCCATTCGCCGGGTTTCAAACGGGGCTGCATTAGAGCTTAACCGCCTCGAAGCGCTTCACGCAGCGCTCAGTGACGCGTTAAGGGCCGGAAAATCGCTTCAAAGGTCGCTTGGCGGGGCCATTATCGCGCTGGATCGACAGGGCGGTATTACAGTTTCGAGAGAACCGCCGCGTCGTTCCCGTCTTTCCCTTGGCAAGGGCACATCGGGTGCTTAAATAGAAGGCCTGAAACCCGCGCGCGAGTGAGCGTGCCTTGGGTCCGAGAAAGGCCAGTGCTGTTCCCATGAATCCGAATGTGCGCAATTTTGCCCTTTGGGTGATTATCTTTTTGTTGGTCCTCGCGCTGGTTACCTTGTTCCAGAGCCCCGGCTCTCGGAATGGCGCCCAGGATCTGAGCTACAGCCAATTTCTCTCTGATGTGGATCAAGGCCGCATCGCGGGTGTGACCATTTCCGGTAATGACATCACCGGCACATTGACCGATGGTCGTCCCTTCGCAACTTACGCGCCGAATGACCCGACCTTAGTGTCGCGCTTGTCATCGAAGGGTGTGAATTTTGCCGCGAAACCGCCAAGCGAGGGTATGCCTTGGTATCTTGCTTTGCTGGTGAATTGGTTGCCGCTGATTGTGGTGATGGCTGCGTGGTTCTTCCTCTCTCGTCAGATGCAGGGCGCGAATGGCCGTGCGATGGGCTTTGGTAAATCAAAAGCCAAGATGCTTTCCGAAGCACATGGCCGTGTGACATTCTCGGATGTCGCTGGCGTTGATGAAGCGAAAGAAGATCTCGAAGAGATTGTTGAGTTTCTTCGTGATCCACAAAAATTCCAACGCCTCGGCGGTCGTATTCCGCGCGGCGTGTTGCTTGTGGGTCCTCCGGGCACGGGTAAGACTCTGCTTGCTCGCGCCATTGCGGGCGAAGCGAATGTGCCTTTCTTCACAATCTCTGGTTCTGACTTCGTTGAAATGTTCGTCGGCGTCGGCGCATCCCGTGTGCGCGACATGTTTGAACAAGCAAAGAAGAACGCACCGTGCATCATCTTCATCGACGAAATCGATGCGGTGGGTCGTCATCGTGGCGCAGGCCTTGGCGGCGGCAATGACGAGCGTGAACAGACGCTCAATCAATTGCTTGTCGAGATGGATGGTTTTGAAGCCAATGAAGGCATCATCCTGATTGCGGCGACGAACCGTCCGGATGTTCTTGATCCTGCATTGCTGCGACCCGGTCGTTTCGATCGCCAGATCGTTGTGCCCAATCCCGATGTGCAAGGCCGCGAGAAGATTTTGAAGGTGCATGTGCGCAAAGTGCCGCTCGCACCCGATGTGGATCTTAAAGTCGTAGCGCGCGGAACGCCTGGCTTCTCGGGTGCTGATTTGATGAATCTCGTCAACGAAGCAGCATTGCTTGCTGCGCGTCGTGGCAAGCGCATTGTGACGATGATGGTGATGCAATTGCCCGAGCGCGATAAGCTCTCGATGTCGCTTGAACAAATGACATCGCGCTTGGCCATCATGATGGGTGGTCGTGTTGCTGAGGAACAAATCTTTGGCAAAGAGAAGGTCACTTCGGGTGCGGCCTCAGACATTGAACAAGCAACGCGTCTCGCGCGGATGATGGTGACGAAATGGGGTTTCTCGCCCGAGCTCGGTACCGTCTCTTATGGTGAAAATCAGGATGAAGTCTTCTTAGGCATGTCGGTTGCCCGCACACAAAATGTGTCGGAAGCCACAGCACAGAAAATCGACTCTGAAATTCGTCGTCTTGTCGAGGCTGGTTACAAAGAAGCGCAGCGCATTCTTACCGATCGCGCGGCCGATCTTGAAACGCTCGCGCAAGGTCTTCTCGAATATGAGACGCTCTCGGGTGATGAGATCCGTGATCTTCTTGATGGCAAGCCGCCTTTGCGTGAAAGCGGTGATGGTGGCGCAACGAAGGCTTCGTCTGCCGTTCCGACCGCAGGCAAAGGCCGTCCGCGTCCAGAGCCTGATGCGGGTATGGAGCCGCAACCAAGCGCATGATGCGAATGAAGCTCTGCACTTAAGCTTTAAACGCCCGGGACCCCCGGGCGTTTTTGCATTCAGCCTTTGTTCAGACCTTCTCTGTAAAAAATCGTCGTCAAATGTGACGGGCGCGATGCTTGGCGTTTGGGTGTTCGTGCTTTAGGTGTCGCGGTCGTATGAGGAGCGTGGTCCTGTCATGGCGCGTAAATATTTCGGAACTGATGGTGTTCGCGGCAAAGCGAATGCGGTGATTACCCCTGATCTCGCTTTGCGGGTGGGGCAGGCGGCAGGGCTTGTGTTCCGCCGTGGCCAGCATCGTAATCGTGTGGTGATCGGCAAGGATACACGGCTTTCCGGTTATATGATCGAAACGGCCCTCGTTGCGGGATTTACCTCTGTGGGTATGGATGTGCTGTTGCTTGGCCCCATGCCGACGCCGGCGGTGGCGATGCTTACACGCTCCATGCGCGCGGATCTTGGTGTGATGATCTCCGCCTCGCATAATGCCTATGAAGACAATGGCATCAAACTCTTTGATCCCGATGGCTTTAAATTATCAGATGAAACCGAGCGCGAGATTGAAGCGCTGATTGATGGCGACATTCTCTCGAAACTTGCTGCACCCGCAGCGCTTGGTCGTGCGAAGCGCATTGAAAGCGTGCATGCGCGCTATATTGAATTTGCGAAACGCACTTTGCCGCGTGCGTTGGACCTTGATGGACTTCGCGTTGTGATCGATTGCGCCAATGGCGCAGCATACAAAGTTGCACCAGAAGCCTTGTGGGAATTGGGTGCCGAAGTTTTTCCGATTGGAATTGAGCCGGATGGGTTCAACATCAACAAGGATGTCGGCTCCACCGCGCCGAATGCGGTGATCAATAAAGTCCGTGAGATGCGTGCCGATATCGGCATCGCGCTAGATGGTGATGCGGATCGCGTGATCATTGTGGATGAAAAGGGCCAAGTGGTTGATGGCGATCAGTTGATGGCGGTGATTGCGAAAAGCTGGCGCGATGATGGTCGTCTTTCTAAGCCGGGTGTGGTCGCCACCATCATGTCCAATCTCGGTTTAGAGCGGTACCTCGATTCCCTCGGCCTCTCGCTGCAACGCACCGCTGTAGGTGACCGTTATGTGCTCGAACATATGCGTGAGCATGGTTATAATCTCGGTGGTGAACAATCAGGTCATATGATCCTGTCTGATTTCTCGACAACGGGTGACGGGCTTGTGGCCGCGCTTCAAGTTCTCGCAATGGTCAAAAAACTAGAGCGCCCGGTGAGTGAAGTTTGCCATCTCTTCGATCCTCTGCCGCAGATTCTGAAGAATGTTCGCTATAAATCGGGCCAACCTTTAAAAGATAAGCGTGTTGTTGAGGCCATTGCGTCAACACAGGCGACATTGGGAGATCGCGGCCGTCTTGTCATTCGTCCGTCCGGTACAGAGCCCGTCATTCGCGTAATGGCGGAAGGCGATGACCGCGTGCTCGTTGAAAAAGCGGTTGACGATGTCGTGAGTGCGCTCACAAGCGTGGCGGCGTATTGACGGCGCGACCGTGCTCCCGTAACTCCATCAGCGGGACATCCCTCCCCAACGAGGGACGCCCATCTGTGAGGATGGAGATATCAATGACACAGACATTACCCGGCTTGCGGCCGGCGAATCCGCAATTCTCGAGCGGCCCCTGCGCAAAGCGCCCCGGCTGGACCCCTGACGCTCTCAAAAACGCTGCCCTTGGCCGCTCGCATCGCGCGAAGCTTGGAAAATCGCGCCTGAAACGCGCGATTGATCTCACGCGCGAGGTGCTCCAAGTCCCCGCCGATTATCGCATCGGGATCGTGCCGGCCTCTGACACTGGCGCTTACGAAATGGCGATGTGGACGATGCTCGGCGCGCGCCCTGTCGATTGTTTGGCTTGGGAAAGTTTTGGCGAAGGCTGGGTTACCGACGTCGTCAAACAATTAAAGCTCAAAGATGCCCGTGTGATGAAAGCGCCTTATGGTGCACTGCCGGATTTGAATGCCATCAATCCCGATCACGATCTGCTCTTCACGTGGAATGGTACCACGTCGGGCGTGCGTGTGCCGCATGCCGATTGGATTGCAGCCGATCGCAAAGGGCTCACTTTTTGCGATGCGACGTCTGCGGCCTTTGCGCAAAATCTCGATTGGCCGAAGCTCGATGTCACAACCTATTCCTGGCAGAAAGTGCTCGGCGGCGAAGCCGCGCATGGCATGTTGATCTTAAGCCCACGTGCCGTTGAGCGGCTCGAGAGCTACACACCCGCATGGCCTTTGCCGAAAATTTTCCGTCTCACATCGGGCGGCAAATTGATCGAAGGCATTTTTGAAGGCGAGACGATCAACACGCCGTCCATGCTTTGCGTAGAAGATTATATCGACGCGCTTGAATGGGCGAAGACGGTCGGTGGATTAAAGGGTCTCATCGCCCGCTGCGATGCGAATGCGCAAGCGGTTGCGGATTTTGTTGCGCAAAAACCCTTTCTGGAATTTCTCGCAAAGGATCCGGCGACGCGGTCGAACACAAGCGTGTGTTTGAATTTTGTTGATCCGGTTGTCGGAGCAATGTCGGATAAGGATCAGGCGGCGTTCGCGAAAGATGTCGCCGCAAAGCTTGAGAAGCAAGGCGTTGGTCTTGATCTTGGTTCTTATCGCGATGCGCCTCCAGGTTTGAGAATCTGGTGTGGCGCAACGGTTGAAACCTCCGATGTCGCGGCACTCATGCCGTGGATCGAATGGGCGTTTCATGAAGTGAAAACTTCGCTCGCCAAAGCCGCATAATTCATCGCCTATCACGGTCTCATCGCCTATCACGGTCTCATTCCCCTTCATCGCGCTTATTGCGCAACGCCCGTTTCAATGTGGGCGACGATTACCAAAGGATATTTCTTATGGCTCCTCGCGTTCTGATTTCTGATTCTCTTTCTCCTGCCGCGATTGCAATTTTCAAAGAGCGTGGCGTCGAAGTCGATTTCCAACCTGATCTTGGCAAAGACAAAGACAAGCTTGCCGCCATCATCAATCAGTATGATGGTCTCGCCATTCGCTCGGCCACCAAAGTCACCGCGAAGATTTTGGAGAACGCCACCAATCTGAAAGTTGTCGGCCGCGCCGGCATCGGTGTCGACAATGTCGATATTCCTGCGGCCACCGCCAAAGGCGTGATTGTAATGAACACGCCGTTTGGTAATTCCATCACAACGGCCGAACACGCGATTGCCATGATGTTTGCGCTCGCGCGTCAAATCCCGGCTGCGGATCAATCAACACAAGCGGGGAAATGGGAAAAGAACCGTTTCATGGGTGTTGAAATTTCTGGCAAGGTGCTTGGTATCATCGGCTGCGGCAATATCGGTGCGATTGTCGCGGATCGCGCCATCGGTCTAAAAATGCGTGTGATTGCGTTCGATCCGTTTTTATCGCCCGAACGCGCGATTGATCTGGGTGTTGATAAAGTCGAACTCGAAGACCTCTTGGCACGCGCCGATTTCATCACATTGCACACGCCTTTGACCGCGCAAACCAAAAACATCTTGTCGGCGGATAATCTCGCGCGCACCAAAAAAGGCGTGCGCATTATCAATTGCGCGCGCGGAGGCTTGGTCGATGAACACGCGTTGCGCGCATTGCTTGACACGGGGCATATTGCCGGTGCGGCGTTTGACGTGTTCATCGAAGAGCCCGCGACGCAAAATCCGCTTTTCAATCATCCCAATGTGATCTGCACGCCGCATCTTGGCGCTTCAACCAATGAAGCGCAGGAAAATGTCGCGCTGCAAGTGGCCGAGCAAATGTCGGATTATCTCGTGCGCGGTGCGATTTCGAATGCCATCAACTTCCCTTCGATCACGGCCGAAGAAGCGCCCAAGCTCAAACCCTTTATTGCCCTCGCAGAAAAGCTTGGTTCGTTTGCGGGTCAGCTCACCGACACAGGCATTAAGGAAGTGCGCATCACCTATCAGGGTGAGGTTGCGAATTTGAAAATCAAGGCGTTGACGGCGGCGGCGATTGCCGGACTTCTCCGTCCAGCGCTTCAAGATGTGAATGTTGTGTCTGCTCCTGTTGTCGCCAAAGAACGTGGCATCGTGATTGAGGAGACGGTGCGTGAGGGCGATGGAGATTATGAATCGCTTGTCACATTGGAAGTGGTTACGGATGATCTCACGCGGTCGGTTGCTGGGACCGTGTTCACCGATGGCAAACCGCGCATCATCAATATCAAAGGCATCAAAGTTGACGCGGAATTCGGCCCCTCGATGATCTATGTCACGAATGAAGATAAGCCCGGCTTTATCGGCCGCTTCGCTTCATTGCTTGGTAATGCGAATGTGAATATCGCGACCTTCGCTCTCGGCCGCGATAATGAAGGAGGATCGGCCATTGCGCTTGTTGAAATCGACGGCGCAGCGCCCCCGCATGTCTTGCAAGGCATTCAACGTTTGCCGGGCGTGAAACAGGCGCGTGCCCTCACTTTTTGAAAATGAGTGATTGCTTCGAGCGATCTAATTGCGCGAATGCCGAAAAAGACTATTGAAGATGCCACCTGTTTCAC
>RFZR01000461.1 GCA_009920595.1 Alphaproteobacteria bacterium
GGCAAATGGTTCAAGGTTGTGTCTTACGGCGTCGAACCCGATACGCAGGTGATCAATATGGACAAGGTGGAAGCGCTCGCACTCGAAGCGAAGCCGAAGCTCATCATCGCGGGTGGTTCAGGCTATGCTCGTCATTGGGATTTCGCCCGATTCCGCGCGATTGCCGACAAGATCGGCGCTTACTTTCTCGTCGATATGGCGCATTTCTCCGGCCTCGTGGCCGGTGGCGCACATCCCTCGCCATTCCCGCATGCGCATGTTGTGACATCCACAACGCATAAGACTTTGCGCGGCCCACGCGGCGGCATCATTCTCTCGAATGACGAAGACATTGCGAAGATGGTCAATTCGGCCGTGTTCCCTGGTATGCAGGGCGGCCCGCTGATGCATGTGATTGCGGCGAAGGCGGTTGCCTTCGGTGAAGCATTGACGCCAGAATTCAAAGCCTACACACGCGCTGTTGTCGAGAACGCAAAGGCACTCGCTGATGAACTCATCAAGGGTGGCTTCAAGATCGTAACTGGCGGCACAGACAATCATCTGATGCTGGTTGATCTGCGTCCGAAATCGATCACGGGCAAAGCGTCGGAAGCTTCGCTCGGCCGCGCGCATATTACGTGTAACAAGAATGGCGTTCCCTTCGATCCGGAAAAGCCGACGATCACGTCGGGCATCCGCCTCGGTACACCGGCGGGCACATCGCGCGGCTTCGGTGTGGAAGAATTCCGCGAAGTCGGCCGTCTGATTGTCGAGACGCTTGATGGACTTGCCAAAAATGGCGAAGCAGGCAATAGCGCTGTTGAAGCCAGTGTCAAAGATCGCGTCCACGCTCTTACGAAGCGGTTCCCGATCTATCAATGAGAGGTAATCCTCGGTGCGGTGTCCTTATTGCGGCAGTCTCGAAAGCCAAGTGAAGGACTCCCGTCCCGGTGAGGATGGTTCAGTGATCCGCCGCCGCCGGGTATGCCCCGATTGCGGCGGACGCTTCACCACTTTTGAGCGCGTCCAATTACGCGAATTGACGGTTCTTAAACGCTCCGGCCGTCGCATTCCTTTCGAGCGTGAAAAACTTCTAAGATCTGTTGAAGTCGCCTTGCGCAAACGCCCGGTTGATCCCGAGCGGATTGAACGCATGGTCAAT
>RFZR01000462.1 GCA_009920595.1 Alphaproteobacteria bacterium
TCAACAATATAGATTCAATTACACTTCTAAGCTTGCTGCTGCTTACCATTTTATTCGAGCTCACCATTTACGGAAGCATTGGTCTGATCTTATCACACGAAGCCATTCGGTCACGCATTAAATCAAGCTTTCGCATCTGGACACGTGCCATCGCTTGCGTGTTTGTACTCTTCGCTCTCTTGCATCTTCAACCCGTGATTGCTTTTGCAGCGGGGTTGTGAAAGAGGGTGTTGGGTGTAGGAACATTGCCCCTCATCCTGCGCAGTCACGAAGCGACGAGTCGAAGGACCCTTTTGTTTAAAGATGGTTTGCCACGCGCATTCGGCGCGGCTCACCATGAGGATTATTATTTTTTCAATTCGCCAACGCTCGAAATGGTGATTAACGGCTCGAATGTGCGAAATCCATGTAGAGCTCACGTGCCTTTCTGTAGATCGGGCCCGGTTGTAGATTGCGATCATCAATCCGCGTGATCGGCTGTACTTTGCTGAAAAAATTTCATCAGCCTTCAAGAAATCGGCATAAGTCAAACGCGTTTCAACAAGCCTTTGTCCGTCTTTCGTGAAAAGATCAATCACCCGCTGCCGTGTAATGCCATTCAAGAATGTACCATTCGGCATCGGCGTCAACACCACGCCGTCCTTGACCATGAAGACATTGGCCGTTGCGAGTTCTGCGACATTGCCGAGCATGTCGGTCAGCAGGCAATTATCATAACCATTCGCGCGGCATTCCATCAAAGCGCGCGCATTGTTAGGATAAAGACATCCTGTCTTGGCTTCAGTCGGCATCGTCTCTGGTGTCGGACGACGGAAGCGCGACAATGTGATTGATGAGCCCGCTCCATCGGGCATCGGCGCTTCATAAATACACAACATCGAACGCGTGGAATCAGGATCAGGCGCCACTTCCCCACGCGTGCCATTCTCCGGCCAATACATCGGTTTGATATAGAGTGCTTTATCGGGTGAGAATTTTTTCAATCCCTCATGCGTCAAAGCGATCCACTGATCGACACTGACATCGGGTTTCAAATACATGGTCTTCGCCGATTGGTTGACGCGCTCGAAATGTCGCGCCAGGTCTGGCATCACGCCATCAAAATAGCGCGCCCCGTCAAAGACCGATGAACCCAACCAA
>RFZR01000463.1 GCA_009920595.1 Alphaproteobacteria bacterium
ATGCGCGCCAAAACGCGTGCGATTGAGGAGAAGCCACAGGAGGAAGCCGATCAAGACACACCAGAGGCTTTGAATCGGAATGCCGAAAGGCGCAGAATTAAAGAGCATATGGCCCAGTGGATAATTCTCTTCCGTGAGCGGCACGCCTGTACCATTCATCAAAATCAATTCGGCACCACGATAAAGGAAGGAGGTGCCGATTGTGATCACAAGCGAAGGAATGTTCAGTCGTGCGATCAATGCGCCATTAATCCAGCCGCATAGAGCGCCCACACCAAAGCCCGCAAGCAGCGCGATGGGATCAGGAATGCCGGCTTTGGCCATCAAGCAGAACGTCGCCGTGCCAAGCGCCATAATTGAGGGGAAAGACAAATCGATTTCCCCGGTGATCACGACGAAAGTGAGTGCGAGCGCAATCACACCAAAGAGCGGCGTTGTCTGCGCGAAGGCTTTATAAATATCGACATCAAGAAACACGGTGGGGGCGGCAACAATGAAGCCGAGCCACATGACGAGGCCGACACCGATGATACCGATTTGCGAACCATAGCGGCGCATCACAGACGGCGGGGCGACGCGATTGTCTTTGGCTTTTGCGGGTGAAGCGGTTTGTGTTCCGGAAGACATGTGAGGTCCTTCTTGCGATATCAATCAATGGAGCCAGAGCGCGCGACGCGATAAAGTCGCTCGATCAATTCATCCATCGAGATTTCTGATTTGCGATAAATGCCAGCGACGCGCCCGCGGTCGAGCACGTAGAGGCGGTCTACCACCGGATAGACATGGAAAATATTATGATCGATGAAGATCGCCGATTTGCCGGCCTTCTTGATCCCTTCAACAAAGTCGAGTGTCTTCTTCGTTTCAGACAATGAAAGCCCCATTGTGGGCTCATCAAGGATCACAAGCTTCGCATCGAAATATAGTGCACGCGTAATCGCTACACCTTGTTTCTCGCCCCCTGACATTGTGGTGACGACATTGTCCGGATGAACAGCGGCCGACGTGAAGCCCATATGTTGACTCATCAAACGCGCCGCTTCCGAGCGCATTTTATGCACATCGAGAAGACCCCATTTCGTTACAGGCTCTCGACCCATAAACATATTGCGCCAGATCGGTTGCTTTTCGCAGAGCGCG
>RFZR01000464.1 GCA_009920595.1 Alphaproteobacteria bacterium
GGATAAATAATGCGCGAGGCGCAAATAGATGAGCGAAGCGAGTTCATCGCCATCGCGTGTCACTGCACTGCCAAGACCATAAAGCACTTCCGCAATGCCATCGCTTTCATCGCGAATTTCATCTTCTACCGCTTTGCCTTGTTCGAGATTTGTAATCGCTGCGCGGACCAAGGGGTGACGCGGATAGAGTCGCTTCAATTGACGATAGATAGAGAGCGCTTCGTCCGTTTCTTTTTGTGAGACCAAAAATTGTGCGTAGAGATCAACGGTTCTGAGCGATTGAGGGTCGGCTTCATAAGCGGCTTTCAGCGCTTTACGCGCTTCATCAGTTTTGCCGCCAACTTTTGCAATTAATCCACGATGCAAAAGGCGAAAGACTTTAGTACCCGGTTCGTCTGCGATACGATCGACCGTTTCGAAAGCCCGTTTGATATTGCCGCTACCTTGATAGCTCCAGGCGTTCAGGAGATCTGCCGTGATGTCGCTTGATTGATTGCGATCACCGCGTCGAAAAATGTTTCGTGCATTCTGGAAATTTTTATCTTTGATGGCACGCACACCTTGGGCGAGTCGTGCAATGCCACTTCCCGAATTGCGTTTCGCAACCGTATCGGCAAGCGGTAAAGCTTCTGTCATCTTGCCTTCGGCAAGAAGCGTGACAAAAGCGCGCTCGGCGAGGTCGGCGCTACGCGGATCAAATTTGATTGATTCTGAATAATAACGCGACGCCGATGTCGGATCATTCGACATGCCCGCAACTAGGGCGGCGAGATAATTGCCCGAAAGCGTGTTGGCAAAATCGATGTCCGCACGCGCACCTGTTGCGGTGACCGTGTAAACACTGATCAACCCGCTTAAGATGAGGCCGCGCGATAACGCGCGTGCCTTGGTCCTGATGTGCGAGGTGCGGGAAACTATCGAAATCGGGAAATGGTCCATCATCGATCGATACAAAGAGTTCCCGGATTTGAAAAGGCCTCTAGAGCGGAGCAGCGATCACATATTGGGGTAATTCGGCCCGCCGCCACCTTCCGGTGTGACCCATGTGATGTTTTGTGAGGGGTCCTTGATGTCGCAGGTCTTACAATGCACGCAGTTTTGCGCATTGATCACGAAACGCGG
>RFZR01000465.1 GCA_009920595.1 Alphaproteobacteria bacterium
TCACGATGCGCAGATAGTAATAAGCGCCAACAACACTCGTGACGACACCAATAATGGCAAGTGGATAAAGATGCGCATTCACTGCGGCTGCAAACACATACCATTTCGCAAAGAAGCCCGCGAGGGGCGGAACACCCGCCAGCGAGAACATCAACATCGCAAAAGCAAAAGCGAGCGCCGGATTGGTGCGCGAGAGGCCTGCAAGCTCGTTGATGTCTTCAAGATAATGACCATTGCGGTTCATCGCAAGAACACAGGCAAAAGCACCAAAACTCGTGACAAGATAGATCGCTAAATAGGTCGCTACACCGGCTACGCCGTCAGTGGTTCCCGCAGCAAGACCGACAAGCACATAACCAACATGGCCGATGGACGAATAAGCCAAAAGCCGTTTGATATTCTTCTGCCCAATCGCGGCAAAGGCGCCAAGACCCATAGATGCAATCGCAATAAACACGATGACCTGCTGCCATTGAGCCTCGATGCCCGGAAAAGCTTGTTCAATCACGCGAACGAGAAGTGCGACAGCCGCAATCTTTGGCCCTGCCGCGAAAAAGGCCGTGACCGGAGTGGGGGCGCCCTCATAAACATCAGGAGTCCACATATGAAATGGAACAGCGGAGATCTTGAATGACAAACCTGCGAGAATAAAGACGAGACCGAAAATCGCGCCCACAGAAACACCCGATGAAAGGGCTTTCGCAACACCCGCGAAGGAGACCGCGCCCGTCATGCCATAAATCAATGACGCGCCATAAAGAAGCATTCCCGAAGATAACGCGCCGAGAACAAAATATTTCAGACCGGCTTCTGTCGATCGCACATTATCGCGGTCAAAAGATGCAATCACATAAAGAGAGAGCGACGACAATTCGAGACCGAGATAGAGCGCAATCAAATCATTCGCCGAGATCATCAGCATCATGCCGAGCGTGGCAATCAGGATCAAAAGCGGAAATTCGAAAGCCTGCCGCTTTGTGTCTTTCAAATAGGAGTCAGCAATATAAAGCGTGATCAGTGAACCCCAAAGCATCGCAATCTTCATAAACCGCGCAAAGCCATCATGGACAAAAGCCCCGTGAAAAGCTTCAACACGCGCACCAGATGAAAG
>RFZR01000466.1 GCA_009920595.1 Alphaproteobacteria bacterium
GACCGACCGTGACCTCGCCGACCTCGGCATTTCACGCAGCGACATCCGCTTCATTGCTAAGAAGCACGCTGCGGCCCGCTAAAAATTCCTTCGGGCATCGTCTCCCCCTCCTATGACGATGTGCCGGATTTTCGGTTCTTGGGATTTCCCCTTTTTTCCTGAACCGAACGAGACGCCCGCCACCCCTCCCGGCGGGCGTTTTCGTTTTTATCGTCTCGATCTTGTTCGATCTTCGCGCGGCGATTATGGTCCGCGCCATGTCAATTAAACCCATTCACATTATCGGTGGCGGTTTAGCCGGCTCGGAAGCGGCTTGGCAGATCACGCGTAAAAAAATTCCCGTCATTCTTCACGAAATGCGCCCTCTCAAAAAAACGGACGCACATCAGACCGAGGCCCTTGCCGAACTTGTTTGTTCAAACTCATTTCGCTCTGATGATGCGAAAGCCAATGCAGTGGGTTTACTTCATGCAGAAATGCGGAAACTCAATTCGCTGATCATGTCATGCGCCGATAAAAACCAGGTGCCTGCGGGCGGGGCTTTGGCGGTTGATCGTGATGGTTTTGCGAATGCTGTCACGGAAGCGATTCATAAAGAACCATTGATCACAGTTGAACGCGGCGAGGTAGATGCGTTGCCGCCGAAGGATTGGGACAAGGTGATTATCGCGACGGGGCCGCTCACGTCCCCGGCTCTTGCAGAAGCTATTCTTTCCTTGACTGGTGAAAAGCAATTGTCCTTCTTTGACGCAATTGCGCCGATCATTCACAAAGAAACAATCGATTTTGATTTTGCTTGGTATCAAAGCCGTTACGATAAAGTGGGACCAGGTGGCACCGGCGCTGATTACATCAATTGTCCGCTTGATCGCGAACAATATTTTGCGTTCGTCGATGCGTTGATCAAAGGTGAAAAAACAGAATTCAAAAATTTCGAAGGCGTGCCCTATTTCGATGGGTGCTTACCGATTGAAGTAATGGCCGAACGAGGCGTAGAAACTCTACGCCACGGACCGATGAAACCGGTGGGACTTACCAATCCGCATAATCCGACTGTGAAGCCCTATGGCATTGTCCAACTGCGCCAGGATAATGCACTCGGCACGCTTTA
>RFZR01000467.1 GCA_009920595.1 Alphaproteobacteria bacterium
ATGAATTGCGCGATTCTTTTGCACGTGCGGAAATCGAATGCGAAGGCGGATTGAGTCCGCGCGTATCGCCTTTCGCAGATTTGCGCGACATCGGCGCCCTCATGCAACGCGCTGGATTTGCTTTACCTGTGGTCGACACCGAAACCATTACAGTGCGCTATCAAACACCTTTGGCACTTTTTGCCGATCTGCGTGCAATGGGCGGGACGAATGTCCTCATCGAAAGACGCAAGACGCCCTTACGTCGAAAGACCTTGTTACGCGCGCTTGAAATATATGCGGAAAATTACAGTGACGCCGATGGACGTATTCGCGCGACATTCGAATGTCTGTGGGTATCCGGATGGACGCCACATGAATCGCAGCAAAAGCCGCTAGAGCCCGGCAGTGCAAAGACGCGTTTGGCTGATGCATTGAATACCAAAGAAGGCATTCTCGAATAGAACCTCAATCGCCTTTTTCAAGGGGCCGAAGGCTTAACTCTTTTTAATGTTCCGGACACACCTCGAGAATGGTGAGGCGTATAAAAATGTCTCATCGCCTGATGATACAGGTCTTTATTCAATGAGGTTTATCTATGAAAACCAGTAAAAAACTTCTTCTTGCCGGTGCCGTTTCCATTCTCGTGGCGGGGGGCGCGGCCATTGCTTTTGCAAGTCCGGAAAATCACATGGGCAAAATGATGCGCGGCGGATCACATGTCTGTGAGATGAAAGGCCCGTTAAGCGTGAAAATGGTTGATCGTCTTGAACGCGCGATCAAGCCAACAGATGCGCAAAAGCCGGAGCTAGAGGCCTTGAAAGCAGCAGTCACAAAAGCGCAGGAAAGTTTGAAAGCGTCTTGCGATCAAGACAAGGAGAGCGCCGACCTCTCACCTCCCGGTCGTCTGGCAACAATGGAAAAACATCTTTCATCCATGCTTGAAGCCGTGAAGATTGTTCGCCCCGCCGCTGACGCGCTTTATGCCAAGCTTGATGATAAACAGCGCGATGCGTTGCGGTGGGCAATGCCAATGGATCATCGTGGTCACCATGGCGACGGTATGATGAAATCCCATGGCAAAGAGATGATGAAGTCCTCGGGCGAAGGACAGAATTAAAAAATCGATTTG
>RFZR01000468.1 GCA_009920595.1 Alphaproteobacteria bacterium
CGCGAGATCATGCGCAATGATCCGCATCTTCTTGTTGAAGGCTGCTTGCTTGCGTCCTTCGCGATGGGTGCGCATGCGTGCTACATCTATGTACGCGGCGAATATATTGCAGAGCGCGAAGCGCTCCAGCGCGCGGTTGATGAAGCCTATGACAAGAAGCTCATCGGCAAAGACAATGTACATGGCTGGCCGTTTGATCTTTACGTGCATCACGGCGCGGGCGCTTATATTTGCGGTGAAGAAACCGCGTTGCTCGAAAGCTTAGAAGGAAAAAAAGGCCAACCGCGTTTGAAGCCGCCATTTCCGGCGAATATGGGTTTGTATGGTTGTCCAACAACCGTGAACAATGTTGAATCGATAGCGGTTGCGGGCACGATTTTGCGTCGTGGCGCAGGCTGGTTTTCTGCGATCGGCAATCCGAACAATGTTGGCACGAAACTCTTTTGCGTTTCCGGTCATGTGAACACACCGTGCAATGTCGAAGAAGCGATGGGCATCACCTTCCGCGAATTGATTGATCGTCATTGCGGCGGCGTTCGTGGTGGTTGGGATAATCTTAAAGCAGTTATTCCGGGTGGTTCTTCGGTGCGCATGGTTCCTGCGCATCAGATCATCGACACACCGATGGATTTTGACTCCCTTTCAAAACTCCGCTCGGGCCTTGGTACCGCAGCCGTCATTGTGATGGATAAATCGACAGACGTCATACGCGCGATTGCGCGTCTGTCGGCCTTTTACAAACATGAGAGTTGTGGCCAATGCACGCCTTGCCGCGAAGGCACGGGCTGGATGTGGCGCGTGATGAACCGCATGGCGGAAGGCCGCGCGCAAAAAAAAGAAATCGACATGCTTCTAGAAGTCACGAAGCAAGTTGAAGGTCATACGATTTGCGCGCTCGGTGATGCGGCCGCATGGCCGATCCAAGGTTTGATTGCTCATTTCCGGCATGAGATCGAGGAGCGGATTGATCAATATTCCGCCAATCCGCATAGCGAACCTGTGCGGATGATGGCGGCGGAGTAAGAGGGCGTCATGAGCAAGATCATCATCGACGGCAAAGAGATCGACGTACCAGCCGAATACACGGTTCTTCAAGCGTGTGAGGAAGCG
>RFZR01000469.1 GCA_009920595.1 Alphaproteobacteria bacterium
CCGAAGAAAAAGAAGCGATTGCTCAATATGGTTCAGCCGATGCCGGTGCATCGCTGGGCGATATTTTGGGCGCTGCGCTCAAGAAGAAGAAAGACGGCGAATAAGTCGCTTTCTCTCTTTAAAAACAATCAAACCCGCGTGGGTAACCACGCGGGTTTTTTGTTGGTCTCACATCACGAAAAGTTGATTGACCGTTGTTCAAAGATTGCGTCTAAATTCGAAGCATCTTTACTTAGGTGAGTAAAAAACATGTATCGCGCGGTCACCCGCAACATCTCGATCACGGCCGAGCCGCGTTATATGCCGGAACAATCGGATCCGAACAGCGGCCGCTATTTCTGGGCCTATAAGATTGAAATCGTGAATGAGGGCGAGGAGACAGTGACATTGCTGTCGCGCCACTGGATCATCACGGATGGCGACGGCAAAACCCAAGAAGTGCGCGGCGAGGGTGTGGTGGGCGAACAACCGACGCTCGCCCCCGGCACGAGCTTTACCTATACGAGCGGCTGCCCGCTGACGACGACGCAAGGGATCATGAAGGGTTCCTATATTTTCAAATCGGAAGCGGGCGAATTATTCCCCGTCGAAATCCCTGCCTTCTCTTTGGACATCCCCGAGACAAAGCGGGTATTGCATTAAAGCGGCAGTTGATCGTCAGCGGTCCGACATCTTCTCATAAATTATCGAACCGCGTCGCCATGCGCTCAAGCCGCGTGCTTTCTTCTGCGAGATGCTTGGCCAAGAGGCGCATGAGATAGACGTTGCGTTCATCAGGGAGCTCCGTGCGTTTATCCATATCGCGCAAAGTCACCGTGAGCTCATGCAGTGCGACAATCACCGCTTCGATGTGAGGGAAGAGCGCGCCTTCATCAGGATCATCTTTAGGCAGCATACGCATCCCCATTTCTCATCGAGAGAAGGGCCCCCGCGCGGGATACGCGCTGGAGCAAATCCCCAAAATGAAAACGACTCCGGCGCGGGACACGCGCTGGAGTCGGGGTGCTCAAAAAGCCAACGTAGTTTGGCCGCAGCGCTTTTAGCTTTGCAGCCTGGACATAACGCCGCCACCCCGACGTG
>RFZR01000470.1 GCA_009920595.1 Alphaproteobacteria bacterium
TCAGAATAGCGGATTTTCGGATTCGGGGAAGCTTGTTTGCTTGGTTGACGGCGTTGAGCGGGATCCCTTTGAGGTCTGGACGTGGGTCTGCCGTTTTCCGGTTTCTTACGAGGCCTATGTGGCGGTCGCTGAGCGAGGTGAGGCTTGGCCAGAGGATTTGCCGGATCTGAAGAAAGGTAAGTCTGCTTCAGGTCCTAACTCGCCAAAAGTCCATTCTCTCATGGATGATCAATCGTGGCCGGGCTTTGCCTCCGCTTCAGCACCGGCAACGGCTTCTGATCTCGTTTCCGGGACTCATTCCGCTTCCGTAAATGCAGTTGGCGATCGGCATTTGCTGCCGAGTATATCGACTGCTTCTTCATCGACCGCTGCAGCCCCTTCTCCCAAGTCCTACTCTTCCCATCCCACCCTCGGCCATAATAGTGCGGGGGTGAGTGAGGCTGAAGAGTTTATGGGGGAGATCGAGATGCTCTGGCAGTCGGCCAATGAATGGCTGGAAGCTGTTCAATCTCCTTCATCGCAGTCAGAGGCTGATAAGGCTGCCAATTATGCCGAACGCTTTGGCAATCTCGAGAATAGGGCTGAAGAAGCTCGAACATTTGAGAAAAAACCTGTTCTCGATCTTGGTCGCTCCATCGATGCCAAATGGAAGCCGGTCATATCCAAGGCATCTGACGGCAAAGTGAGGATGAAGAAGGTTCTTGAGCCCTATCTGATCGGGGAACTCAAACGGCAAAAGGATCTTGGAATTGATGGAGAGCCTCCAAGAGCGGGAACCATGGGAAGACGTATAGGCTTGAGATCCAGAATGATCCTGAAGATCACTTCAAATGAAGATCTTCATAATCATTACAAAGCCGATCCGAGGCTTTGGGCGGATAAATCCCTTCAAGAGGTAATCGCCAAACTCGCCGAGATTGATCTGACAGCCCATAAGCCCATTCCGGGAGCTACCCTCATCGAAGAGCTCACAGCGACGTGAAAACCTAAATCATTACTCACGCCTTTGACGATCTAAGACCCCGCTAGAACTCTTTCCCATCATTATCACTGAACAGGAACAAGGAGACGACCATGGTC
>RFZR01000048.1 GCA_009920595.1 Alphaproteobacteria bacterium
CACCAGGGAATGAAAGCTTCGGCACCGATTGCCAACCGCCTTCGGTGATTGCGCGCGCGCCATAAGAGAGACGTTTGCCACCTTCAAATGTCGGACGGATCATCGGATGTGTTTTGAACCGTTGAAACTCGTCAAAAGGCGAGAGCGTCGGGTTGCGATAATTCAAATGCACTACGAAGCCGACGGCCACGAGATTGTCTTCGAGATGATAAAGGAAAGAGCCGCCGCCGGTTTTGCCATCAAGCGGCCAGCCGAACGAATGTTGTACGAGACCTTGCTTGTGGTTCTCAGGTGTAATTTGCCAAAGCTCTTTGATGCCGATGCCGAATTTTGGTGGCTCCCGGCCTTCATCGAGATGAAAATTCTTGATCAATGTTTTCGTGAGATGACCGCGCGCCCCTTCTGCGAAGAGCGTATATTTCGCTTTTAACTCCATGCCGCGCGTGAAACCGTCTTTCACACTGTTATCTTTGGCAATGCCCACGTCACCCGTTGCAACTCCGATGACTTCGCCCTTTTCACCATAAAGAACTTCCGCGGCCGCAAAGCCGGGGTAGATTTCAACACCGAGCGCTTCGGCTTTGGTGGCGAGCCAGCGACACACATTGCCAAGCGAGACAATGTAATTACCGTGGTTTGACATCAAAGGCGGCATTAGAAAATTCGGAAGGCGAATGCCGCCCGCAGGTCCAAGCATGAGGAAATGATCATCGGTAACGGCGGTCTTAATGGGCGCTTGATCATCTTCGCGCCAGTCGGGGAGGAGGCGATCAAGGCCGATCGGATCGATGACGGCGCCTGAGAGAATATGCGCGCCGACTTCCGATCCCTTTTCCACGACGACAACGGCGAGATCAGGGTTTTTCTGTTTCAGGCGGATCGCGGCCGCAAGGCCTGCCGGACCGGCACCCACGATGACAACGTCGAACTCCATACCCTCGCGCGGAAGCGCCTGTGCCTCGGCCAAATCCATGGTTGTTCCCCTAAGAATGCTCAGCTCCGAACGCGATTTAACTTCAATCCTCACGCTTTGACTGTCGCAAAGACGGCGTTCGATTGTCTCTTCATTCGCATAGCATTTCTGGCAGAAGACTGGCAAACCATCGAGCCAGAGTTTAAACTTATCACATGGTAAATGAATTCGATCATGACGCGGACCCACGGGAAATCCTGATCCGCTGGCATTTGGCGAGTGGCGTTGATGCGCTCTTGGACGAAATGCCGCATGACCGTTTCAACGAAGCGCCACCGACGGAAACGCTTTCCACCACCAAAGAAATAAAATCTTCGCCTCGTCCTGCTTCAAAGCCGGTCTCTTCCCCTCGCACCGCTTCGGCACCGATTCTCGCCAGTGGCTCGAGCGATGAATGGGTTCAAAAAGCGGAGCAGCATGCGGCCGCCGCGTCTTCACTGAGCGAGCTTCGTGCCGCTTTGGAAAATTTTGAGGGCATCGCGCTCAAAAGAACCGCGCGATCTTTGTTGATGGCGGATGAGGCGAACACTGACGGCCTCGTGATTCTTGGGGATCTTCCCGAAGCCGATGATGAGCGTTCGGGTGAGATTTTTTCTGGTCGTGCGGGTGTGCTTCTTGATCAGATGCTGGGCGCCATCGGTCTATCGCGAGAGGCTCTCGCTCTCACCATGGCTGTGCCTTGGCGCCCGCCGGGTAATCGTGCGCCGACAACGCAGGAGCTTGCGACACTCGCTCCGTTTTTAAAACGGCAACTTGAATTGCTTCACCCGAAATTGATTTTGTCTTTTGGAACGAGCGGTGCGCAGATGATCGCTGAACGGTCTGAGACGATTTTGAAATTGCGCGGTCAATGGCTTGATGTTCCGCTCGGTGAGAAAATCGTTCCGATGCTTGTGAGTTTTGGGCCAGGGCATCTTTTGCGTCATCCGGCGCAGAAACAATTCGCTTGGCGTGATTTGAAGCTTTTGCGCGAGCGTCTCACAACCATCGACGCATAAAAAAACCGCGCCTGAAGGCGCGGCTCTTTTTCACGGTGCAGCCTATTCCGTTTAGCGGAATTCGCGTCGCACTTCCGTGAGATCCTGCTCAAGCAATTTGTCGGCCGTGGCTCCCACAACTGTTTGACGCAAGATGATTTCAGAGGCTTTGATCGCAGCATCAGCGGCAGCCGCGCGAACTTCTGCCATCGCATTGGCTTCGGCTTGTGCGATGCGCTTTTCAGCCATTTCGCGACGACGCTTCATGAAGCTTTGGAATTCAGCATCCACTTCTGCCGTATAACGCGCGGCTTCCGCCTTCGCGCGCGCGATGATCTCATCCGCTTCATGTTCGGCAGCGGCGAATTTGTTTTTATATTCTTGAAACACACGCTGCGCTTCTTCACGCAGAGCTTTGGCTTCTTCGAGCTCTTTGCGGATTGCATCCGCGCGATTGTCGAGACCCGTGATCAGCGTTTTGAAGGCACCGAAATACCAAAGTACGCCTAAGAAAACAACGAAGGCAGCGGCAACCCAAAATGCAGCATCCATAGCGGCGCGCTCCCCTTAGTTCTTCAAGACGCGGCCAACGACAGCCGCCGCTTCGCCAGCACCCGGTGTGATGCCCGATAATTGGCGCACAATCGCGAGTGTCGCTTCTGAAGCGATCTCACCCACATTCGCCATCGCTTTCGCCTGGTTTTCGGCAATTGTGTGCTCTTCCGCATCAAGATTTGCGGTAAGTTCGGCGTCGAACGCGGCGCGTTTCTTGATGATTTCGGCATTCAAACGATCGCGCGTCTGCTTGCCGATGTCTTCAGCGTGAGCATGCGCATCCGCGAGCGCTTTCTCGAAAGAAGCAATCGCTGACTCGGTCTCTGCACGCAAACGTGCGGCTTCGTTGAGATCGCCTTCGTGTGCTGCGCGCCGTGCATCCAAAATCCCTTCAACACGCGGCAAAGCAATCCGCGACATGAGGAGATAAAGAAGCCCGAAAATGATCGCGAGCCACAAGAGCTGCGGTCCGAATGTCGACGGATCGAAGGGCGGGAACACAGGGCTGTGTCCGCCATTATGACCCACCTCGGTCGTGGTCTCTGGAGTCGTTGCCATCGCACTTTCTCGCGCGGGAGACGGAGGCTCGCGCCTCCTGATGAATGAAGCCCCGCCGATACCGGCGGGGTAGTCCTTGAAACATGATCGAACGACAGCGTTCGATCATCGTCTCTCCGTTTATTAGATAACGAACAGCAAGAGAATCGCGACGAGGAACGCGAAAATGCCAAGACCTTCGGCGAGAGCGGCACCGATGAAAGCGCGGCCGAACTGGCTGTCGGAAGCTGACGGATTACGCAGCGCGCCCGAGAGGAAGTTGCCGAAAATCACACCGACGCCGATGGCGGCGATGCCCATGCCGATGGCGGCGAGACCAGCACCGATATATTTTGCAGAGACGGGATCCATGTTGTGCTCCTGTTTGATGAGTGGATCGGTTGAAAAGGGGAACCGGACCTTCTGTTAGTGTCCGGGATGGATCGCGTCGTTGAGATAGACGCAAGTGAGAATGGCGAAGACATAGGCCTGCAAAAACGCGACAAGAAGTTCAAGCGCGGTTAAAGCCACCGTCATCGCGAACGGAAGAGGTGCCAAAATAACGGCCCATGTGCCTGAAGCGAGCAACATGGTTACGAAGCCACCAAACACTTTCAATGTGATGTGGCCAGCGAGCATATTGGCGAAGAGACGAACCGAAAGACTGATCGGACGCGAAATAAATGAGATCACTTCGATCAGAACCAACAATGGCAACAAGACAGGCGAGACACCTGACGGCACAAAGAGATGAAGGAAATGCATGCCATTGCGATAGAAGCCGTAGATGATCACGGTGAGAATGACGAGCGCAGCAAGCGCGAAAGTTACGATGATGTGGCTCGTGACCGTGAATGTGTAGGGGATGATGCCAATCAGGTTCGACAACAACACGAACATGAACAACGAAAACACCATCGGGAAGAAGCGCATACCGTCTTGTCCGGCCGAGCCGCGAACGGTTGACGCAACAAACTCATAAGCCACTTCACCAAGGGATTGAAGGCGACCCGGCACAAGCGCGCGCGGTGAGGTGCCAAAGATCATGATGAAGCTCGCAACCGCGAGAACGGCAATCATGAACACAGCGGAATTTGTAACGGGCAATGGACCGATATGGAACATTGGCGCAATCACAAATTGATGGATGGGATCAATTCCGCCTTCAGCCGCCACGCTCTCGCTCCTCAGTCGTTACGGCCCTTCGGGTCCGTATCCATCGGCCGGGCGCGGCTTTTGCCACTCCCGAGTTTCACCATATTCCAGAAGCCGGCGGCAACGCCGAGCATCATGAAAACGATCAAAAAGATCGGCGACAATCCCGACCAGCGGTCGATTTGCCATCCGATGATCGCGCCGACAGCGACACCCGCAATGAGCTCTGCAAGCATTCGAAACCCAAGGGCCATCGCCTTGCCGGTTTCGCCACCCACAGCCGCGGCTTCCGCCTGTCTGCGATCACTTTCGGAGGATTCCGCCTGCTTCTTCTCAATCGCGCCCGCAAGTTTTGCGAGCCGCTCTTGAAGAGCGCGGTCTCCACCGTCTTCGTGATCCACCTCTTTCATCGGATCCTGTTCCGCGAACAAATTGTCTCGCGTCTATCGGCTTGATTTTCTTGGAGAAAAACCCGCCGGTGAAGAACGACTGAGCCGAGGTCTGGCCCGCCCTTTCGAGCGCGCGCACCATAGTTTTTTACCCCTAGCCTGTCAAGGTAACGGCCCCTTTCCTTAACCCATTGAAAAACTTAATATTTTCAACGATTTAAGGCGACTTCACCTTTGGTCTCACGCGGCTTTCTGTTGCACCGCGTCACGAGGCTTTGAGATATGATTCCGCTGTGCCGAGATCGACTGAGACAAGTTGGCTCACGCCGCGCTCGGCCATGGTTACCCCGAAAAGGCGATCCATCCGCGCCATCGTGATCGGATTATGGGTGATCACGACAAAACGGGTCTCCGTGGAACGCGCCATATCGTTGAGCAGGTCGCAATAGCGTTCGACATTGGCGTCATCGAGTGGCGCATCGACTTCGTCGAGCACGCAGATTGGCGATGGGTTCGTCAAGAACACCGCGAAGATCAAGGCGATGGCGGTCAAGGCCTGTTCACCACCCGAGAGCAATGAGAGGGTTGAGGGCTTTTTGCCGGGTGGATGAGCGAGGATTTCGAGACCCGCTTCGAGCGGATCATCGGATTCGATCAATTGCAGCTTCGCCGTACCGCCACCAAAGAGCGAGGTGAAGAGCTTTTCGAAATGGCCTTGGACAATATCGAAAGCGGCGAGCAAACGTTCGCGGCCTTCTTTGTTCAGAGTGCCAATCGCAGAGCGCAAACGACGGATCGCTTCGACGAGATCTTCTTTTTCGGTTTCCATCGCCGTGCGACGTTCATCGATCTCACGCAATTCGTCATCGGCACGAAGATTGACCGCTCCCAAGCGATCACGCTCGCTCTTCCATTGGTCAAGCTTTGCCGCAAGTTCAGACGGATCATCGACATTTTCAATTGCGTCTTCACCGATGCGCTCGATCAAAGCGGCTTCGGGTTCCTCAAATCGTTCTTCAATCGAAGCCATTTGTGCGGCGAGCGATTGTTGTGCCGCTTCAAGGCGCATTTCACTGCGCACTTGTTCTTCACGTGCAGCGGTGAAGACGGCGAGTGCTTCGCGCGCCTGACGATCGGCTTCTGCCAATGCGGATTCAGCGATCGCGAGTTCATCTGCACGCGCTTTACGAGTCTCTTCAGCATTTTGAACTTCGCCGGCAAGCGCCAAACGACGTTCGTTGAAGATGGCCGGAGCGCCAGCAAGCTCGTCTGATTCAGCAACCACTTCCGCCAAACGCGCTTCGATTTCCTGTGTATGCGCGATTGTGTGCTGTGAGCGATCCATCCATCCCTGTTTTTCGGACGCAATCGCCGAGAGGCGACGCTCACGCGCTTCCGATTCACGCTGGATGCTTTGATAAGCGGCGGTGGCATCAGCAAGCGCCACGCGAAGCGATTGAACGCTTGCGCGTGTATGCATCAAGGCGCCTTCTTTTTCTGCCATATCAGGAAGATCGCGCTCTTGTTGTTCGGCATCATTTAATGCGGCTTGCGCTTCGACGAGTGATGTTGAAAGTCGCTCGGACGCTTCAACAAGTGCTGAGCGACGCGCCATACGATCACGGTCCCGCTTTTCAACAATCGCGAGACGTTCACGCAGCGAATCCAAATTTTTACGCGTTTCGCGAAGTGCAACAACGCTTGCATTTTCGGCTTCTGCCGCAACACGGACTTGCGATGAAGCTTCATCCATATCCGCTTTGATACGAGCGAGATTGCGACGCGCTTCATCAGCTTCCGCTTCAAGATCGCCCAAGCGATTGCGTTCTGCCAAGCGGCGTGCGGCCGGTGTTGGCGCGCCGGCTGAAGCGACATAGCCGTCCCAACGCCATACCGCACCATCGGTTGAGACGAGACTTTGTCCGGTCTTCAACGACGCGCGGAGGCGTTCTCCTTGCTCAGCATCGACAAGACCAATCTGCTTCAAGCGGCGTTGCAATTCTGAAGGCGCCTCAACAAGCGAGGCGAGCGATGTCACGCCTTCCGGCAATGCAGGATCAAATTCGGACGAGCCCGGATTGAGCCAATGCACAGGCGCTGCGAGATCAAGCGCCGCATCAAGATCATCACCGAAAGCCGCCCCTAAAGCGGATTCATAACCCTTACGAACTGTGATCTGATCAACGAGTGCAGGCCAACGACCTTCACCATCATTGGCAAGAAGTTTTGAAAGTGTGCGAATTTCTGTTTCTAAACGCTGCACAAGGCGATCAGCTTCCGAGAGCGGCGTGCGCAAGGCGGCTTCCGCATCGCGCGCTTCGGTATGTGCGGCGCGGCGTTCTTCAGCTTCGATTTCAGCTTCGGCAAGCGCTTCTGTGATGTCGTTTAATTCACTTGCGAGCGCGATGCCTTCAAGATCGCTATGCGCTTCTTGTTCAAGCGCTGCGAGATCGGCCGCATTACGTTCATGCTGCTCGGTGAACCGCTGAACGCGTTCACGCTCGGTCCGCAAACGCGAGGAAATTGACTCACGACGCGCTTGCAATTCGGCGACAAGACGTTGCAGCGAAGAAAATTCTTCTTCAACGCGTGCAAGATGCTCTTCGCGTTCGCGCTTCATGCGCTCGGCGGTGGATTGCTTTTCAGCGGTCGCTTCGCGCTCAGCTGCCAGCGAAGCACTCTCAGCATCAAGCGTTGCAATGGCTTTGACCGCATCAGCGGCGAGTTGCCTTTCACGCTCGAGATCGCGACGCATTTGTTCCGCGCGGCGGGTTAATTCATCGGCACGCGCTTTCGCACGCGCTTCATCGGCATCTAATGTTTCACGCGCGATAACAAGACGTTGAAGCGCCGCAGCCGCTTCCGCTTCCGCTTCACGCAAGCGAGGCATCGCGGCAGCCGCGACGGCTTGGTCTTTTGCGGTTTCAGCTTGCCGCAACCCGGTGCGCGTTAACGCATCGCGTGCTTCTTCAACTTTGCTTTCAGACTCTGTCACATGCAAGCGCGCATCACGCAAACCGCGCAACGCCAAAATCGCTTCTGTGCGACGAATATCGGCAGACAAGGTTTTGTAACGCTCGGCCTGGCGAGACTGACGCTTTAATCCGTCAATCTGCGATTCAATCTGGCCCATCACGTCATCAAGACGTTGCAGATTGTCTTCTGCTGCTTTCAACCGCAATTCGGCTTCATGGCGACGGCCATGCAATCCGGCGATGCCAGCGGCATCTTCAAGAATGCGGCGGCGAGCGCTGGGCTTTGCATTGATGATTTCACCGATCTGGCCTTGCCGCACCATCGCCGGTGAACGCGCGCCGGTTGCAGCATCGGCAAAAAGAAGCTGCACATCACGGGCCCGGATTTCGCGACCATTCAAACGATAGGTCGACCCTTCTTCGCGTTCGATGCGGCGGGTGACCTCGAGCGTCTCGGTGTCGTTATAGGCGGCGGGCGCTTTACGATCTTGATTGTCGATGGCGAGCGTCACCTCAGCCATATTGCGGGCAGGGCGGCCGGTCGTGCCGTTGAAAATGACGTCATCCATACCGGAGGCGCGCAGGCTCTTGTGCGAGCTTTCGCCCATCACCCAGCGGAGCGCCTCAACAAGATTGGATTTGCCGCAACCATTCGGCCCGACAACCCCGGTCAAACCGGGTTCGATCAGGAATTCTGTGGGATCGACGAAGGATTTGAACCCTGTGATCTTTAAGGCAGTAAGTTTCATCGCCGCGCTCCGTCGGGAGTGCGTGCGCCCTTAGCCCCCAACCAGAGGGGAGAGGATTTTATCAAGTTCCTCAACGCTTAACGACCCGCTACTCTTCTGTCCGTTGATAAAAAATGTAGGCGTCGAGTCGACGCCGAATGTTTTATCGCCCCGTTCTCGAACGGAATTGACGGCGTCATAGATGGACTGGTTTTTCAAGCAGGCTTCGAAAGATTCCTGTGTGAAACCGGCCTGCCGGACGGTCGCAAGCAGAGCCTCGGCCGGTTTTTGGGCTGTCGACCAGGCTTTCTGCTGGGCGAAGAGCAGATCGACCATGGCGTAATATTTGTCATTCCCATTGCAGCGGGCAAGCATGAAGGCGGCGGTCGCGAGCGGATCGAAGGGGAATTCCCGCAAAGTGAAACGGACTTTGCCCGTATCAATGTATTTTTCCTTCAAAACCGGGAAGATTTTTTCGTGGAAATTGGCGCAATGCGGGCAGGTCATCGAGGCGTATTCGATGATCGTGACCTTGGCGTCCTCTTTTCCGAGCCAGACATCTCCCAAAGGACCGGGCACCGCCAATTCCTCAGCTTTGGCGGCTTGGGCCGCGGCGGGATCAGCCCCAATCACGGGGGCCAAGGCGCTCAACGCTGCGAGGGAAAGGAGGACGGAACGGCGGGTGGTCATGGGATTTGGTCTTTCTTTAGATGCGAGATTTCAGGTCTATCAATAGGGGCGTCCGTAAAAAGGCAAGGCGGTTTAGGGGGCGGGGTCTTTTCGCGCAAGAATTCCCGCTCCGAGGCGCACAAGCGCCTCTTCAAGCGCCTGATTGGTCAGGGCCCCTACAGTATCTCGTGCCTTTTCGATAAACTCGGCCGATGGCGGGGGTAGGGGGCGGTGAGGCGTGGTTTTGCGGACGGGCCCTTGTTTCAACAGGATTTTTCCGATGGCTTTCCAGCCATAGCGGGCGTTCACCCGCTCGATCAGTATCGGGCTTAGATGCTGAAGATCGAGTGCGAAGGCGCCCTCAACGCGAATGATGAGGGTGGCAGGTTCTGCCTCACTTTTTGAGGCCGTTTTACGCGGCCAATTGATCTTCACCGGCTCGCTTTTCTCAGCCAGTTTCTCGCCCACAAGCTCCGGCCATGAGGCCACAATATCGGTTGAGGCAAAGCCCTGCGCCGCCAAAACGGGCTGAAGCGTCTCGTCAATTAACTCGGCCAAAGCGCGGGGGCGTTTCATGAACTCAAGACTTGTGTGAAA
>RFZR01000471.1 GCA_009920595.1 Alphaproteobacteria bacterium
CGGCGTCTCTGTTGTCAATGCCTTATCAGAAAAACTTGAAGTCGAAGTTGCACGCGGCCAGCAGCTTTATCGGCAGGATTTTGCGCGCGGAAAACCGCTCGGCAAAGTGAAGCTCGTCGGCAAAGTGCAAAACCGCCGCGGCACGAAAGTACGCTTCAAGCCCGATCATGAAATCTTCGGCAAAGCTGCAAAATTCTCGCCTGCGCGTCTATTCCGCATGGCGCGTTCAAAAGCCTATCTCTTCGGTGGTGTCGAAATCCGCTGGAACTGCGCGCCCTCTCTTGTTGAAGGCACGGATATTCCCGCAGAAGCGGTATTCCGCTTTCCCTCTGGCCTTAAAGATTATCTCGCCAACGAAATTGAAGGCCGTGAAACCGTCACTGATCAAATCTTCTCGGGAAAGATTGAAAAGGAAGGCGGTCATGGCTCGCTTGAATGGGCAATTTCTTGGCTCGGCGGTATCGATGACGGTTTCGTCAATTCCTATTGCAATACGATCCCGACCCCCGAGGGCGGCACCCATGAGCAAGGCTTACGCATCGCTTTGTTGCGCGGGTTGAAAGATCACGCAGACCGCATCAATCAATCAAAACGCGCGGCCAATATCACGACCGACGACATCATGATCACCTGCGCGGCGATGCTCTCCGTCTTTATTCGCGAGCCGGAATTCCAAGGCCAGACGAAAGACAAGCTCGCAACGCTCGAAGCTTCAAAGATCGTCGAGAGCGCCATTCGCGATGCGTTTGATCATTGGCTGGCCGCTGCACCGAGCCAAGCGCTGAAACTGCTTGATTGGGTCGTCGAACGGTCAGACGAGCGTTTACGCCGCCGCGCCGACAAGGAAATCGCCCGCAAATCGGCGGTCAGGAAATTGCGCCTGCCGGGCAAACTTGCCGATTGTTCCTCCGCCGGAACTGCCGGCTCGGAAATCTTCATCGTTGAGGGGGACTCGGCTGGAGGGTCCGCCAAACAAGCGCGAGACCGCGCGACCCAAGCCATTCTCCCACTGCGCGGGAAGATCCTCAATGTCGCTTCCGCGACACGCGA
>RFZR01000472.1 GCA_009920595.1 Alphaproteobacteria bacterium
GCGACCTTCTTCGGCGTGATCGCGTCTTTTGCGTGGGGGGAGATATTTGTTTGTGGGCTTGTAACCCATTTCCGGCAAGAGATCGAAACCGCCTCGTTCTTTCACGAGTTTCGACACATCAGAATTCGGATCGCCCAAATCACCATAATGACGCGCGCTTGTGGGACAGGCGCGCACGCAAGCGGGGACGCGGTCTTCCTCTGCAAAATTTTCATTATAGATGCGATCAACACATAAAGTGCATTTGCGCATCACGCCTTCTTGCACGTCATATTCACGCGCGCCATAGGGGCAGGCCCATGAACAGAGTTTGCAGCCGATGCAGGTATCAGGATTAACGAGTACGATCCCATCTTCCGCGCGTTTATAAGAAGCGCCTGTCGGGCACACGGTGACGCAAGCGGGTGTTTCGCAATGAAGGCATGAGCGCGGGAAATGCACAATGCGACTATCTTCGCGCTCGTCATCCAACACTTCATAGCCATGAATGCGATTAAGCCAGGGCCCATGCGGATCTTTGCCACGCGGGTCTTCGTCTTCGAGCGGCGCGGAATAACCTTGCGCGTTCCATTCTTTGCACGACGTCGCGCAAGCCTGACAGCCGACACAGGTATCGAGATCGATCACAAGGCCGAGCTTCTTTTCGGTTGAAGCGGGAAGCATCGTCATCGTGCAGCTCGCAAAGGTTTGAGATCAGGGAATTGTGGCACGCTGAGTCCATTTGACTCTGACGCTTTTTCGAGCCGCACGCGTAAATCATACCATGCCGCTTGGCCTGTTACCGGATCGCTGTTTGAGAAGCGATAGCCGCCTTCGCGCTCGGGCAGAAGTTCTGAAATTAGATGGTTGAGCAAGAAACCTTGCTTTGATTCCGGCGCGCCTTTTTCAAGGCCCCATGTGCCCGACCGTTTTCCGATCGCATTCCACGTCCACACAGTATCGGCATTGACACCATTCATCAGTTTCGCTTGCGCGCGGATTTGTCCGTGATGCGAGGTGAGCGTCACCCAATCGCCATCT
>RFZR01000473.1 GCA_009920595.1 Alphaproteobacteria bacterium
GGACGAGCGAAGAAATCAAAATGATTGCAGCGAAAGATTCGCGTGTTCGAGGCATACGTCGTGTTGGACGACGGGGACTTTCAGGGGCCTCGATTGAAGGCATGCTCTCTTCAAGCGCACCCTATGTTGCGGTGATGGATGGAGATTTGCAACATGATGAGCGCGTGCTTGTGCGCATGTTGGCTTTAATCCGTGCACCTAATGTGGATCTGGTGATTGCCACGCGGGAACGCGAGGGCAGTCATATAACGGGACTTTCCGATAAACGCTCTTTCGTCAGTGATTTTGGTCGTTTTCTCTCACGCCTTGTGATCAAGAATGACGTCAAAGATCCGATGAGCGGCTTCTTTATGATCCGACGTGAAGTGGTCGAGCGCGCAGCGCCAAAACTTGCAACGGAAGGTTTTAAGATTCTGGCTGATATACTCGCGACAACCGAAGGGCCCTTACAAATACGCGAGACGCCCTATGTGTTTCGCGAGCGGCAACATGGCGAGAGCAAACTTGATGCGCGTGTCGCCTTCGATTATCTCGGCTTTTTACTCCATCATCTGACGGGGCGTTTGGTTCCCATTCGATTTTTTCTCTTTGGTCTTGTCGGCGCCTTAGGGGTTGTGGTTCATCTTGCCGCACTTCGTCTTGCTTTATCGAGCCTGCCTTCGCTCGGTTTCGATGGCGCGCAAATCACCGCTGGTCTGCAGTTTCTTGTTGGCTTTATTCTCTTTGCGTTGAGCTGCAGCATTGGTCTCGTCGCCAATGTTGGCATCGCGCGGGTCATTTATTCCGACGGTCAGATATGGTGGCTCGCAGGCTTGGCGGGCGCGGTCACAGGCTCTGTGTTCAATTATGTGACGAGCGGCCTCTTCGTGTGGCGAAAGCGTTAAGTGTTCAATACCTACGCATAGGCGTTGAATTGTGTCGCGCTTACTTTTCTCCAAAGTGATGCCATCTCTTCATGCGCGGTTCCAGCAATCAGTGCATTCTCATGTAGGGTCGGATAAAGCTCGGCATAGGTTTGCG
>RFZR01000474.1 GCA_009920595.1 Alphaproteobacteria bacterium
ATTAAATTTCGTGGGTTTTGGATGGTTTTGAGTCTCGGTCTGTAATTTCAGTTGGTTGAAATTTGATAAGTCATTTTTGAGATTTTGGGTGGATTCAATTTGATGACGGATTATGGGAGACTGTTCGTTGATATAGTCACGCATCAATTTGATGAGCGCTGATGTTCTTGTTTGATTGTTAAAAGAACAGATGGAATCGAATGTTTCGATGAGGTCTTTGGAAGCAATGAAATTGATGAGGTTTTGGGGTTGGATTGGGTTGGGTCTCATAGAGGTTTTGGTCCTTTAAAAGGGATATAAAATATCCAAAATATTGTTTCGGTAATTTGATATGAACGGATGTTATGGGTGTTATTGAATTTAGTTATTTGGATATGAAGTCATTGATTGATATGAATAATTTGTATTATGTTATGAATATTTGGATTTTGGATAAATCTTACGAATAAAGAGGACTTTGTTGGTCGCTCCTCTTAATTCTAATATTTATTGTGATGGGAAATTGAGGTTTGGACGGTCTCGTCAGCATGTCTCAATGTCTTCTGACATTTTCCCAATCTATCGATAAAGCGTAATCAGGTTTTGTAGAAAATTTGGTGATGTAATTGGTCCATCCGTCATTGTGGATGGGTTGGAAATGTATGTGATTGTAACCGTAGTCCTATCGATCCATGCCGATTGGATTTTGGATTGAAGAATTGTCTCATTAAGTTTTGAGGGACAATCGATAATTGCGTGAATGTGATAGCGGGTATCAGGTCCATATTCGATGATAGGTACGAATTGGATGGATTTCTTATAACGCTTAGAAGCATTCCCAAAAATTGAGCGGTTCAATCGATTTAAGAAATGTCTGATTGTCGTAGTGACCTGAATGAGGTCGAGTGACTTATTAAATTGTCTTTGTTTGAGAGTAAGAGTGAGGGCAAAGGGATTTAGCCACTCGATCTCTCTGATATATTTTATCAATTCTTGTCTGAACTGCTTGAATGAACCCATTTAATAAAACCTATTTCCGAT
>RFZR01000475.1 GCA_009920595.1 Alphaproteobacteria bacterium
GTGCGCGGCTCGATTTCCCGCCCGTTCAGCAGCCGTCGCCGCCCGTTTGGTTTGGTGGTTCATCTGATCCCGCCATCGAGGTCGCGGCTCAACATGTTGATACTTATCTCACTTGGGGTGAGCCGCTTGATGATGTGAAAGCGAAGCTTGATTTGGTGCGCGCGCGTGCGCAGGCCTTGGGTCGCTCAGTGAGATTTGGTTTGCGCATCCATCTCATTGTGCGTGACACGGAGGAAGAAGCGTGGGCGCAAGCGGATAAACTTATTCGCCATTTACCTGATGAGGCGATTGAAGCCGCGCAGAAGAAATTCGCATCTGAATCGGATTCAATCGGTCAAAAGCGGATGAGCGCGCTTCATCAAGGCGGTCGTCGTGACAATCTTGTGATCGCACCCAATCTCTGGGCCGGAATTGGTCTTGTGCGTGGTGGAGCAGGCACGGCGCTTGTTGGAGATCCCGACACGGTGGCCAAGCGTTTGCGCGAATATCAAGCGCTCGGCATCGAGACGATCATTGCGTCAGGTTATCCGCATCTCGAAGAAGCCTACCAAACGGCTGAGCTGCTCTTCCCCAAGCTCGGCATCAATCAAGAAGCGCGCATTCGTCATGCAACCGCTCCGGGTGAATTTGGTGCGTCAGGCACAGGCCTGCGCGTGTCGGCATCGTGAGGAGCAAGATGAATACGCTCGCGCTCCGCCAAACAAAAGCAAAGATTCAACCGACAAAAGACAAGACCGTGAAGGATATTGTTGTGCCGGGGCCTTTCGCTTCCCTAAAACGGTTCGTGCCGCTTCTCGTTCCGCTCGCCATATTGACTTTTTGGCAGACAGCATCGAGCGGCGGCGCGCTCTCATCAACAATTTTACCCGCACCGCTTGATGTCGCGCGCGCCTTTCTTCGCCTCTTGCTTTCAGGTGAACTTGCGGAGAACGCTGCGATCAGCTTCTTGCGTGCGATATCAGGTTTGCTTGTTGGCGGTACAATCGCTTTCTCGCTTGGACTCTCGAATGGATTATCGCG
>RFZR01000476.1 GCA_009920595.1 Alphaproteobacteria bacterium
GAGCCACTTTATAAAACCCTCATGGTGAGGAGCATTGCGGAACGCAATGCGTCTCGAACCACGAACCACTTAACAAATGCGCGTGTCGAATGGTCTGCCCCCTGAAAAGTGATCCTCCCTGATGTATGGCTTTTGAGCCGATGGAGGACGGAAGAATGAGCAAGAAGAGACACAAGCCCGAAGAGATTGTCGCCAAGCTTCGGCAGGTTGAGGTTTTAACGGCGCAAGGGCGGCCGGTTGCGGAAGCCATCCGATCGATAGGCGTGACGGAAGTTACATATTACCGATGGCGGTCCGAGTACGGCGGCTTGAAAGGCGATCAAGTGAAGCGCTTGAAAGAGCTAGAAGCCGAGAACAATCGGTTACGCCGGGCGGTGTCAGATCTGACGATCGAGAAGCTCATTCTCAAAGAGGCTGCAAGGGGAAACTTCTAAGCCCCGCTCGTCGCCGTGCGTGCGTGGAGCTTGTGGTTGCCAAACACGGCGTCTCTGAGCGGCTTGCATGCCTTGTTCTGGGGCAGCATCGATCGACACAACGCAAGAAGCCGACAAGAGCCGATGACGAGGCGGCGCTGACTGCCAACATCACATCACTCGCTACTCAATATGGCCGCTATGGCTATCGTCGCATCACGGCGATGCTACGGCATAGAGGCTGGCGGGTGAACGCGAAGCGGGTTGCTCGGATCTGGCGGCGTGAGGGGCTGAAAGTACCAGCCAAGCAACCGAAACGTGGACGTTTATGGATCAACGACGGATCCTGCATCCGATTGCGACCTGAATATCCAAACCATATCTGGTCTTATGACTTTGTCGAAGATAGGACGCATGACGGGAGAAAATACCGCATGCTGAACGTCATCGACGAGTTCACACGGGAGTGCTTGGCGATCCGGATCAACAGGAAGCTCAACTCCACCGACGTGATCGATGTTCTCTCCGATCTCTTCATCATGAGAGGCATCCCGGCACATGTTCGATCTGACAATGGTCCCGAGTTCATCGCACAGGCTCTACGTGA
>RFZR01000477.1 GCA_009920595.1 Alphaproteobacteria bacterium
CATTCGAAGGGCGCAAAAGCCCCACTAGACGCATTCACTGTCGACGCGTCGCGCGCCATGATCAGGCCGTGAGCATGAGGACCGCGTCCTCAAGTGATAGAAGATGACGCTCGCCCGTCTTACGGCGCTTCAGTTCCACTTTGCCTTCAGCAAGTGATTTTGGCCCCACCATCACCTGCCATGGTGACCCAATCAAATCAGCGGTCGCAAATTTAGCCCCGGGACGCTCATCACGATCATCATAAAGAACATCAAGGCCGCGCGCGGTGAGTGCTTTATAAAGTGTAGCGCAAGTTTCATCCGTGCCGGAATCGCCAATTTTGAGGTTGAGCAGCGAAACATCAAATGGCGCCACCGATTGCGGCCAGACGATTCCATTCTCGTCATGGAAGGCTTCGATCAAAGCCGCAACAAGTCGCGATGAGCCGATGCCATAAGAGCCCATATGCACAGGCGTCTCACGACCATCGGGCCCTGTGACAGTAATACCGCGTGCAGAAACGCGACGCTCAACGGGGATCGTGTCATAACGCGCCGCATCATGCATTTCAGAGGTTGCGGCGTAAGGCGTTGTCCATGCTTTCACAATCGCATCAAGTTCTGCGACATTATCGAAATCCGTATCAACGGCTGGAATGGGTTGATCAAGCACCTGACGATCAGCAAAAACTTCGCTCTCGCCTGTGTCCGCAAGGATAATAAACTCATGGCTGAGATCACCGCCAATCGGGCCCGTGTCCGCACGCATGGGAATGGCTGTCAAACCCAAACGATTAAATGTGCGCAAATAGGCAACGAACATCCGATTATAGGCATGGCGTGCGCCAGCTTGATCGAGATCGAAAGAATAAGCGTCTTTCATCAAAAATTCACGCCCGCGCATCACACCAAAACGGGGCCGCACTTCATCGCGGAATTTCCATTGGATGTGATAAAGATTGAGCGGAAGATCCTTGTATGATTTCACCGACGCGCGGAAAATCTCGGTGATCATTTCTTCATTGGTCGGCCCAAAGAGCA
>RFZR01000478.1 GCA_009920595.1 Alphaproteobacteria bacterium
CAGGCAACTGTTTCTGCACTTACAGTGACTGGAGCAAACGGAACATCAACTCTGTCTGCTTCTGCGTATGTGTCAGATTCAACAACAGCGGCTTTGATCACTATTTCAGGGTTGGTAGAAGCCGGAGACTCAGTGACTGTTAATTTCGCAACTAAGTCAGTGCCTTCTACAACCACAAGTTCCGCTTCAGTTGCACGTATGTATTTCTTGGATACTACTACTGCTGTTGCTAACTCGACCCGAGTTGAAACATCTACGGTGGTAACTTATGTAAACTACTCCGACTCTGCTACAACTAGCGCAACATCAGCAGCGAGAACGGCTGTAGCTATTCGTTCAGCAGACGATACGTATGCAGGTATTACTGCGGGAAGTTCTACCCCATTCCGTGTTACTTACGGTTCAGCAGGATCAGGAAGAACTGCAGCCACTGGCTATGTTGGTGCGAAGTTTGCTATTCAGCTTGATTCAACAACGAGCCGTGTAGCAGGTACATACACTTACACCGCAATCGTCAAAACATATGAGAATGGTGGAACAACCCCTCTACAAACCATAACCCAAGATGTCAGCATTGTGGTGGCTGCTTCTGCAGCGACAGTTGCACTTACTGGTGCAACCGCTATTGATTCAGGCCGTACAACTGCAATCAACCGATCACGCTACCTTGCGTGTTCGAACCTATACTGCAGATGGCGATCCTGCCCCTGAATCAGTAACAGTAACCATCACTGGTGCCGGCGTAATCTGCAATAGCAGCATTTGCGGCAAGAGCATCAAAATTGTAGGAACTGCTGGAAACAATGATTTCACCGTTCGTGCTGATGGAACCGCTGGAACAGGCTCAATTGTTGTTGCAACAACAACAAAGACCTTCCCAGCTAAGACCGTTACCTTCTATGCAAAGGCTGCTAAGACTCTTACAGCTTCTGTCAACAAGCCGGTAATTAGCACAGCAGGCGACACAGATGTCATCCGTGTTGCAGCAGTTGATGATGCTGGAAACAACTGGGCTGGAA
>RFZR01000479.1 GCA_009920595.1 Alphaproteobacteria bacterium
TCTTGGTTCGCTTCGTGAACTGCAATCTCACCTGCGCGCTTTGACTCTCCATACGCGTTGAGCGGCGCGGTTGCATCGCCTTCTAACCAATAGCGTTCACCCCCGTCAGGAAACACGTACTCCGTCGAGAAATGCGCAAACGGAATGTTGTGCTCGGCTGCCCATGCGGCTGCCCACGCTGGCGCGTGAGCGTTCACTGCGAACGCACGTTCGCGTTCGCGCTCGGCGCCCTCGACATCGATGTAGGCCGCCGCGTTAATTAGCGCAGATACGGGTCCAGCGCTATCAAGTGCTCGAAAGAGCGCGGCCTTATTGGTAATGTCGGCGTCTTTCCTGGTGATGCCAACACCAGACTCACGAAGTTGCCGAATTAGCGAAGAGCCGACCTGTCCATTTGCGCCAAGGACGATGGTGCGCAGCAAATCATTCATCGTGCGGTGTTTGCCACTGCTGAGCGCAGACGATCTGCGTACAATTCTGATGGTGTCTGATCAACGATGGCGAGAAGGGATTCTTGAGTGAGATATCCGCGTCGATACGCGGCAATCTCTACGTAACCAAATTCGCTTGATTGTTCACGCGACGCCGTTTGAATAGCCAGAGAGGCCGCAACTAGCGCGTCTGGAGTTCCCGCGTCAATCCACTGCACTCCGTTTGAGATCACAAGGTGACGTAGTGTTCCAGCACCAAGGTACGCCACATTGATGTCGGTTATCTCCAGCTCGTTGCGGTTTGAGCGCGGCAAGCGTTCAGCCACCGAAACGACGTCTGGGCTATAGGTGTACAGCCCGGTGATGGCAAGGTTTGATCGTGGTGCTGCGGGCTTTTCAGCGATTCCGGTAATGGTCCCGTCTTGGCTAATTTCGGCGACGCCAAATCGTTCAGGGTCGGGCACCGCCTTTAGGTAGATCTGGGCGCCTCCCGAAAACGTTTCGAGGCTCCCCGTGATCGCGGCGCTCATCTCCTCGCCGATAAAGAGGTTGTCGCCGAGGATGAGGGTGACCGGCTGGTCCCCAATG
>RFZR01000480.1 GCA_009920595.1 Alphaproteobacteria bacterium
TTTTGTGCGTCTTGAGCCGCCGCAGTGGCGTTTTGATGAAGCGATGCTCGCGCGCGCCTTCACCGATAAAACGCGTGTCGTGTTGTTGAACAATCCGTTGAACCCGGCGGCAAGTGTGATGCCGCGCGAAGATCTCGAATTGCTCGGGCGTTTTGTAGAAAAACATGATGCCTATGTGATTTCGGATGAAGTGTGGGAACATGTGGTCTTTGATCAGCGCGCGCATGTTTCGCTGTTGTCGATTCCCGCACTGCGCAACCGCACGGTGAAAATTGGCTCGGCCGGAAAAATTTTCTCGCTCACCGGATGGAAAGTGGGTTTCTCATGCGCCGCACCTGAAATTTTTCGAGTGCTCACTAAAGCGCATCAGTTTTTGACCTTCACCACGCCGCCGAATTTACAAAGCGCTGTGGCCTATGGCTTGCAGAAAGAGCGCGACTATTTCACCGGCATGCGCGCCGATCTCGAGCGCAGCCGTGACCGTTTTACGAAGGGCCTTATTGATTTGGGCTTTACCGTGTTGCCGAGTGCGGGAACTTATTTTGTGAATATCGACATCGCGCCGCTGGGTGAAAAAGACGATGTCGATTTCTGCATGCGCCTTGTGAATGAGCACGGCGTGGCCGCCATTCCGGTTTCGGCCTTTTATGCGGAAGATGCAGTAAAAACCGTTGTGCGCTTTTGCTTCGCGAAAGGCGACGCGGTGCTTGATGGGGCACTCGAGCGGTTGGCGAAGGTGAGGGGGTAGTCACCCCCAATCTCTAAAATCCTACCTTTCAACTTAAAGTGGTATCCACCGTGCATCAGCTACCTAACCCCCTCGCGTTGAGCGCGTGAGGGTTTGTGTTTTGGTGCGGGGCTGATACTCTTTCCCTTAGGTCATGCACATCATGACCCGGGGAACTGAAAAGCCCCACAACGATCGGCAGTGCATCTGCCGTCACCAAACTGCCCTGACGCTTTCACGTCGGGGTGGCGGCGTTATGTCCAGGTCGCGAGACTAAAAGCGTCGCGGCCA
>RFZR01000049.1 GCA_009920595.1 Alphaproteobacteria bacterium
CTGCCAAAGTTCGCATCAACGTGGTCTTTCCTGAGCCATTAACGCCCACTATTCCAATGCGATCACCAGGGCCGATATTCCAATTGAGTGAGTCAATGAGGGTGGTCTCGCCTATTGCTAAACGTGCATGATGAATTTCGTAGACCGAATTACCTAAACGATTGGTCGCAAAGTTAAGAAGTTCTGCATTGTTGCGCGGAGCAGGTTCAGAGGAGATAAGTTGATTTGCAGCATCGACTCGGAACTTTGGTTTTGATGTTCTTGCAGGTGCACCTCGTCTAAGCCATGCTAATTCTTTGCGAATCAAATTATTTTTACGCGCATCCTCAGCCTGGGGCGGCGAGCCAAATATCTCCTCGTCGATCTTGGCTCGGAAGAGGTGCTGATCATGCATCTCGGCATGAGTGGCCGTTTTACGATTATCGATCCGACACAAAAGCAAAAGCCCGGCACCTTTCATCATGAAACCGGGGGTTCTAGCCTTCACGATCATGTCGTGTTTCATCTCGAAAATGGTGCGCGCATTATTTACAATGATCCGCGCCGTTTCGGCTTTATGGATATTGTGCCGCGCAACACGCTAGAGAGTTGTCGCCATTTCAAATCCATGGGGATTGAACCTCTCGGCAATGCGCTTGATGGCGATCATATTCGCGCCGTGTTTGAGGGGAAAAAAGCACCGTTGAAAGCCGCCTTGCTTGATCAGAGTTTGATTGCCGGTCTGGGCAATATCTATGTGTGCGAGGCACTTTATCGTTCAGGCCTTTCACCCAAACGGCGCGCGGGCACGCTGTCTTCAAAGCGTGGTGCGATGCAAGACAAGGCCGATAAGCTCGCTGATATTATTCGTGATGTACTGATTGAAGCGGTTGAAGCGGGTGGGTCGTCTTTGCGCGATTTCGCACAAACCGACGGATCGCTTGGTTATTTCCAACATCGCTTCCGCGTTTATGATCGCGAGGATGAGCCCTGTGTTACAAAAAGCTGCGCGGGGACGATTAAACGTATTGTTCAATCGGGTCGATCAACGTTCTTTTGCCCGAAATGCCAGAAATAGCAAAAACTGCTGGCAGGCTTGAACAAATTAAAGCGAGCGGTTAGCACTCGCATGACGTTTAAAAGATCGATCCTACATATATAAGGAGTGCGGACCATGTCATTTCAGACCCTCAAGGTCGAAACGCGCGACAAAGCGGGATTGATCACGCTTCATCGTCCTGATGCGCTCAATGCGCTCAACAGCACGCTGATCGCCGAACTTGATCAAGCGCTCGATGCGTTCGAACGTGATCCTCACATCGGCGCAACTGTCATCACCGGATCGGAGAAAGCCTTCGCTGCGGGTGCTGATATTAAGGAGATGAAGGATCTCACTTTTCCTTCAACCTATCTCGATGATTTTGTGACGTCATGGGATCGCGTCGCACGCAAACGCAAACCCATCATTGCGGCTGTTGCCGGATTTGCGTTAGGCGGCGGCTGCGAATTGGCCATGATGTGCGATTTCATTTTGGCTGCCGATACAGCGAAATTCGGCCAACCTGAAATTAAGCTCGGCATCATTCCGGGCGTTGGCGGATCACAAAGACTGACCCGCGCCATCGGCAAATCGAAGGCAATGGAGCTCTGCCTCACCGGACGCATGATGGACGCGAATGAAGCCGAACGCGCGGGACTTGTCGCGCGGATTGTGCCCGCGGCGGATCTAATCGCAGACGCGCTCAAGACCGCCAATCAGATTGCCGGTCTCGGCCGCACCAGCGTCCTTATGGCAAAAGAAGCAATCAACCGCGCCTTTGAGACAAGCCTCTCCGAAGGCCTGCTCGTCGAGCGACGGTTGTTTCAATCCCTCTTCGCAACCGAGGACCAAAAGGAAGGTATGGCGGCCTTTGTTGAGAAGCGGCCGCCGCTTTTCAGCAAAAACTGACGCCGGACGAAAATCTCGATGTCAGGCCTCGAATGGGACACGATTGCGCTTCTCACCGGAACCGCCTTCCTCGCCGGATTTATTGACTCAATCGCGGGCGGCGGCGGGCTCTTGACCGTTCCCGCCCTCCTGATCGCCGGGATCGACCCCGTCACGGCCGTCGCCACAAATAAGGTCCAGGGCACATTGTCGATTGTCTCGGCGCTCGTGACTTACGGGCGAAAAGGCCTCATCGAATGGCGTCCCGGCCTCCCGATGCTTCTTATTGCGCTCGTTTTCGGGGGATTTGGAGCGCTCTTGATCCAATTTTTCTCAAAAGCGGTCATTGCGGCCCTTATTCCGGTCCTGCTGATCTCAGTGGCGCTCTATTTCGGCCTGATGCGGGGCGTCGGCGAGGCCGACCGGAAGGCGCGGTTGTCCCGCCCTCTATTCCTGACCCTCATTATTCCGCCTCTAGCGCTCTATGACGGGTTTCTTGGCCCCGGGGCGGGGTCGTTCTATGCGGCGGTTCTGATCGGCCTCCTAGGGCTTGGGATCACCCGGATGACGGCTATGGCCAAACTCCTCAACGGCGGTTCCAATCTCGGCTCGCTTATTGTCTATTCCCTCGCGGGGGCGGTCCATTGGCCGCTCGGTCTCGCCATGGGCGCCGCCTCGATGACGGGCGCGCAGATCGGGTCGCATCTGGCGGTCCGCCAAGGCGCGCGGCTCATCCGGCCGCTGATCGTCATCACCTGCTGCGCTTTATCCATCAAAATGCTGGCTGATCCGACCAATCCCCTCCATTGGCTCTTCGCGTTTTTGTCCTTTCCGGGATGATGGTCATTGACGGCCTCGGCCCAAGCCGCTATGAGACGCGCCACGCAAGGGACAGCTTCTGGATTGTGAAGCGCGATCCTTTTGGATTTCAAACCATAGACAAATGCGATCGTCGCTGGGTTGAACGCATCGACTTTGTCTTGAGGACCTAAAATGGCGAATACGAAATCGGCCAAAAAGGCCACCCGTAAAATTGAAGCCCGCACGGCCGTCAATCGCAGCCGTCGTTCACGCGTGCGCACTTACGTGAAGAAGGTTGAAGAAGCTTTGAAGGCTGGCGACAAGGGCGCTGCTTCTGAAGCGATGAAACATGCAGAGCCTGAATTGATGCGCGCTGCGCAAAAAGGCGTGATGCATAAGAAGACCGCTTCGCGCAAAATTTCGCGTCTGGTGAAAGCCGTGAGTGCTGTCGCAAAATAAGAGATTACAAGAAATGCCTGCGGCGCAGTGATTTCTTGCTACAACTTCAGTTTGAAAAAAGCTCTGCTCACGCGGAGCTTTTTTATTTCTGCCTCTGAGGGCCGTCACAAAGAATCGACGCAAGCGATTTATTTCACGCGCCGAACAATTTTATGCTTGACACTGTGACGCTTAAATTTCGTTTCAAGCGACAAATTGATGACGAAAAACGCTCAAAAAATATAACTGTAAATCAATGCGTTAGCTGATAAAGCGTGGCAATCGCGATGCCGATCTTCGCGAAGCGGCGCGCAAGCCTTGAAGCAAAAAAAAAATTAAAAAAAATTGCACGCGAGCGGTCATTAAAGAAATCTTAATAACGCCAAGGCGTTGCGGCAAAAGTGCTTTGAAAATCCGGTGTCTCTCGCGGCCAATCGTCAAAATTTCGACTTCCGGTTGAGTTTATAACGTTGCGTGGACCGAAGTGCGTGTGTAACGTCCATCTCGTTCGCCGGGTTTCGGCAAGCAGTCTCTCCGGATGGTCGAGGTGATCAACCCCTGTTTTGGGGTGCGCTCTCACTTTGTCTTATGGAGTGAGGTGCGTGTAAATGGTGTGTCTCTGGTCGCATCTCAGGGAGTGTCATACGAGACGATAAGATCGAATTCGATCGCGTCACGGATGATGGGGATACGAAAAAAGGAAGCGTGAGATGATTGGTGTCTTTGTCGAAAACCGAACCTGTAACGTGAACGCAGGCGCACAAAGCAAGACACCAAGTCCGAATGGCTCAATTTGTTGATACGCAATAAACGCCAAGATTACGCTGACCTCGCATCTGCATCATTCAGGGTTTTTAATGTCGAATTCTTCTACCCTTTTGTCCGCTGAACCTCCGGTTTCAAAAACTGTTGATGATGATTCAGCGTGGGATCGCGTCCGCCGCCGTCTGCGCGCCGAGCTTGGCGATGACGTTTTTTCGAGCTGGTTTGGACGGTTGGAGCTTTCCGGACTTTCGGGCGAAACGGCTCATCTGTCTGTGCCGACGCGCTTTTTGAAAAGCTGGATCCAGTCGCATTATATCGACCGTTTGCGCGCCTTGGTTTTTGAAGAATTCATCGGTCTTTCCGAGATCGCGATTACCGTTCGCAGTGCGACGTCAAAGCCCGTTCAAAAGACTTCTGGCCATCAGGCCTCTGAGACAACGACACGCGATCGTGTGCCCACAGATCGCGCTCACAATGAAATCTCGACCCAGCCGGACCGCGTCGTAACAAGCGAGACGGATTCACTTGGCGGGGCGCCGCTCGATCGTCGTTTGAACTTTACAAATTTCTTGGTCGGTAAATCCAATCAACTGGCGCACGCTGCCGCTGAGCGCGTCGCCGGAAATGGTATTGGTGAGACGCCCCTCTATAACCCGCTCTATGTCCATGCGGGCGTCGGCCTCGGCAAGACCCATCTTCTTCATGCAATCGCTCATGAGACCATCGCGCAAGGGCGCCGCGTGATTTATCTCACGGCTGATCGGTTCATGTATGGATTTGTCGCCGCGCTCAAAGCACAGACCGCGCTCAATTTCAAAGAACGTTTGAGAGGTATCGACCTTCTCGTGATCGACGATGTGCAATTCCTGCAGGGTAAATCTATTCAGCAGGAATTCTGCCACACACTCAATGCGCTGATTGATTCAGGCCGCCAGATTGTGATTGCCGCCGATCGTCCGCCATCAGATCTCGAAAGTCTCGATGAGCGCGTGAAATCACGCCTTGCCGGCGGTCTGGTTGTTGAGATGGGTCCGCTCGATGAAAATCTGCGTGTGCGGATCATTGAAGCGCGCATCGCGAGCGCGCGTCAGCATCAGCCAAATTTCGACGTGAATGCGAATGTGATCGCCTATGTTGCGAAATCAATCGTTTCGAATGGCCGCGACCTCGACGGTGCCGTCAATCGCTTGCTCGCCCATTCAACTCTGACCGGCGGTGCTTTGACGGTGGAAGCGGCAGAAGCCGCCATCCGCGATTTAGTCCGCGCGCGTGAGCCCCGCAAAGTGAAGATCGAAGACATTCAGAAATTGGTTGCGACCCATTTCAATGTCAGCCGTGCGGATATTCTCTCCTCACGCCGGTCAGCCGGTGTGGTGAAGCCACGTCAGATCGCGATGTATCTCGCCAAGGTTTTGACCTTGCGCTCACTCCCTGAGATCGGCCGCCGCTTTGGTGGACGCGATCATACGACCGTCCTTCATGCGGTCCGCAAGATCGAAGGCGCGGTCGCTGCCGATAACGGCTTGCGCGATGATGTCGAGCTCCTGAAGCGGATGCTCCAAGACTAATACGGCCTTTCCCCGCTAAAGGCGGGGAATTCTGTGGACCATAGGGCCAAAAAGCGCCCGTGGGCGCTGGTTCACCTTGCCTAAGCGAACCCCCATCTGGCATTTTAAACGACCCGGTAAATCCGCCGGGTTTGATTTCCCAGAAATCGGCAAGGTCGGCGATGAAAGTCACTGTCGAAAAAGCAGCGCTCCTCAAATCTTTGGGCCATGTTCACCGCGTGGTTGAACGGCGGAACACGATTCCGATCTTGTCCAATATTTTGCTTAAAGCAGCGGATGGCAGCCTGCATCTCAAGGCCACCGATCTTGATCTGGAAGTCACCGAACGGTTTCCCGCTGACATCGGAACGCCCGGCGCGACCACAGTGCCCGCTTATATGTTTTATGAAATCGTCCGCAAATTACCAGATGGCGCGCAAGTATCGCTCGATAACTCGGGTGATGCGACGCAGATGATCATTCGCGCGGGTCGTTCGCGCTTCACTTTGCAGACTTTGCCTGACAGCGATTTTCCCGATCTCGCAGCAGGAACGCTTGATCACAAATTCAGTCTGCCGGCAGCTGAATTGCGTCGCCTAATTGAAAAGACGCAATTTGCGATCTCAACCGAAGAGACGCGCTATTATCTCAACGGGATTTATTTTCACACGATTGATGTGATGGGTCACACGATGTTGCGTGCCGTCGCCACCGATGGTCATCGTCTCGCACGCGTCGAAGCGGATGCTCCGCAAGGCTCAGCGGGTATGCCCGGCATCATCGTGCCGCGCAAGGCGGTCAATGAAATCTTGAAGCTGGTTGAAGCCGGTGGCGACGATGTTATGATCGAAGTCTCAGCGGCAAAAATTCGCCTCACACTTGGCGAAGTGGTTTTGACGACGAAATTGATCGATGGAACCTTCCCCGATTATCAACGCGTCATTCCCACCGCGAATGATAAATTGCTCACCGTTGAAAAAGCTGACTTCATGGCGGCGGTTGATCGCGTCTCGACGATTTCATCGGAACGCACGCGTGCCGTGAAATTGGCGGTCAATGACGGTAAGCTCACTTTGTCGGTGACCAATCCGGAATCGGGATCCGCAGTTGAAGAAATCGAAGTCGATTATGATCAAGCGGGGCTCGAGATTGGCTTTAACGCACGTTATCTTCTCGACATTGCTGCAGAACTTGATGGCGACACGGCGTTAATCAAACTGGCCGATTCAGGCTCTCCCACATTGATTCAGGATCGCGAAGGCGCAAGCGCGCTTTATGTCCTGATGCCGATGCGCGTGTGACCGACATAGACTCTCGACGCGCGTCTTCGTCCTATCGAACACCGCGCGTCACTCGTCTTCTCTTACAAGAGTTTCGCTCCTATCCCTCGCTCGATCTTTCGATTGAGGGGGCGCTCATTGTTTTTGTCGGCGATAATGGCGCAGGCAAAACCAATCTTCTTGAAGCGCTTTCGCTTTTCACACCGGGGCGCGGTTTGCGTCGCGCTGATCTTGAAGAAATGGCGCGCGAACAAGGGCCCGGATCATTTGCGGTGTCCCTCACACTTCAGGATGGCGAGGACCTCTGGCGTTTGGGCACAGGCCTTGAGATCCAAGACGACGATAACTCGTCACAAAGACGCTATCGCATCAATGGCGCAAGTGTTAGCTCGGCACATCATTTTACTGACCATCTTCGCCTCGTTTGGTTGACGCCCGCCTTTGACGGATTGTTTACAGGGCCTGCGGGTGATCGTCGTCGTTTTCTTGATCGATTGGTGCTTGCACTTGATCCCGCTCATGCAAGCCGTGTCTCTGGGTTAGAGCGCGCCTTAAGAACACGAAACAAATTGCTCGAAGAACCTTCACCCGATCCGCTATGGCTTGATGCGATTGAACGCGAAGTGGCTGAAACGGGAATTGCGGTCGCTGCCGCGCGTCAAGAAGCGATTGGAAGGCTATCAGGATTAATTCATTCGATGCGCGATGACACCTCGCCTTTTCCTTGGGCGGATATTCGCCTCGAAGGCTGGGTTGAGGCGGCTCTTATTGATCGCGCAGCCGTTGATGTTGAAGACGAGTTTCGCGTACTCTTGAAAACACAAAGACCACGTGATCGCGCAGCGGGTCGCGCTTTAGTTGGACCGCAAGCATCCGATCTGATTGTCATTCATGGCCCAAAATCCGTTGCGGCGGAGCGCGCATCAACCGGCGAACAAAAGGCCTTGTTGATCGGACTCGTTCTCGCTCATGCGCGTCTTGTTGCTGATGTCAGTGGAATCGCGCCAATCATTCTTCTTGATGAAATTGCCGCGCATCTGGATCCGAAAAGACGCACCGCGCTTTTTGAAACTTTGGCGCAACTTGGTTCGCAAGTTTTTATGACTGGCGCCGACATCGCGTCTTTTTCCTTGATGCCCAAGGCCACACAGCGCTATGGGGTGTCGCAGGGGCAGGTTGATCTTCTCTCATGACTCTCTCGCAATATCTTATTTTTACGTTGACCTATTTTATCGCCGTGATCACACCGGGACCAGGCTTGGCCGCGATCATCGCGCGCGCATTAGGTCGTGGCCTTCATGGCATGCCGTTCTTTGTTGCCGGATTCATCTTTGGTGATTTAACTTTATTCATCGTCGCTGCCGCGGGTCTTGCCGCACTCGCTGAAGCCTACGCACCCATTCTCATTGTCGTTCGGTGGGGTGGTGCGGCCTATTTGATCTATCTCGCCTATGGTTTATGGACCTCGCCGATCTCGACCGATTTGGGCGCCACTGATCCCTCACAATCGGAATCCCCATGGGCGCTTTTTTTATCAACTTATTCACTGACGATTAGCAATCCAAAAGCGATTCTGTTCTTTGCAGCCCTTCTGCCCGCGCTTCTTGATCTGACCACGTTGAGTTTGAGTGATTACTTCATTCTCACGCTCACAATCGCAACGATGATCTCGACCGGTTTGATGATCTATGCATCCGCAGCAAGTCGTGCGCGCGTTTTGTTTACAAGCGAAAAAGCACGCCGCCGGATCAATCGGGTCACGGGTACGATGTTGGCCATCGTCGCTGTTGTGATGGCGGCACTTTAAGAAAGATCAAACCGCCGCGGCGTGGCGGTTTTGACCTTCCATCAAATACGCATCGAAGACTGAGGCGACGCTACGCATGGCAAGGCGCGCATATGGGGGAATGATCACCTTCCACCCCTCAATATGAACAAGATCATCGCGTGTTAAGGACTGCAGGCGATCAAGATCATCGAGAAAGAGCGCGGGATCAACGCCGTGGTGATGGGCAACACTCTCAAGATCAACAATCATATCACACATCAATTTTTCGATCACGTCTCGACGAAGAAGATCGTCGGCGCTGAGAACCAGCCCGCGATGGATGGGCAATCGCCCGTCATTCACGGCATTGGCCCACGCATCAAGATCGCCTTCATTCTGCGCGTAACCCCAGCCCGTCGCGCTGATCGCGCTCGGACCAATGGCAATCAGAGTGCTCGCCTGATCGGTTGTGTAGCCTTGGAAATTCCGTCGCAAGCGATGCTCGTTCAAGGCTAAAGCCATGGAATCATCAGTGAGAGCAAAATGATCAAGCCCGATCGGCAGATAATGTTTTTCGAGTGCTTCTCGCGCAGCGCTTGCGAGCATCATCCGCGCGCGTAGATCCGGAAGGCCCTGACGTTCAAGCGCCTTCTGATATTTTTTCATCCACGGCACATGCGCATAGCCAAAAAGAGCAACACGCGTAGCACCAAGTTTTACAGTTGCATCAACGCTTTCAATTATTGTCTTGTCGGTTTGATGCGGCAGTCCGTAAATCAAATCAAAGTTAATCGACATCACGCCATTCTTGCGTAAAGCG
>RFZR01000481.1 GCA_009920595.1 Alphaproteobacteria bacterium
ACCGGCATGGTCTTGATCATCGTCATGCGCCATATCGATTTGTCAGTCGGCTCGCTTCTCGCTTTTGTCGCCGTCGTCATGGGCTATTCGCAAGTTTATATTCTTGGTCCCTGGCTCGGCGTTGGTCATCCGGCGATCTGGATTATCTCAATCATCATCGGACTTTGCACCGGCGCGTTGATCGGCGCATTCCATGGCTTCCTTATTTCTTACGCAGGCATTCCCTCTTTCATCGTCACCCTGGGTGGCTTGATCGTTTGGCGTGGTGCGGCATGGGCTGTTATTCGCGGCGAAACCGTTGCGCCGATGGATGAAACATTCGAACTTCTCGGTGGCGGGCCTTTTTACTCATCGATCGGCGCAAGCGCCAGTTGGGCAATCGGTGTCTTGATTTGTATCGCCATCGTTTTTGCTCTTCGCTCAGGTCGCCAATCACGCAAAAAATTCAAATTCCCGCTGCGTCCGATGTGGGCGGAAATTTTTCTCGGACTTGTTGGTTGTGCGCTCGCACTCGGCACAGTGTGGCTCGTGAACTCCTATTATTTCCCGCCAAAACTCGCGAATGAATATGCACAAGCGCACAACATCCCAATTCCTGAAGGCGGTCTTCTCATTTCGCGCGGCTTTACAATTCCGGTTTTGATTGCTGTGACCGCGGGATTGATCATGACTTTCGTCGCGACACGCACACGTTTTGGTCGTTATATCTATGCGATCGGCGGTAATCCGGAGGCGGCGGAGCTTGCGGGTATCAATACCAAGCGCATGACGCTTTATATGTTCACGATCATGGGCATTCTCGCTGCCGTTTCGGCCTGTATTTCATCAGCTCGTTTGAATGCAGCCTCGAATGCGCTCGGTCTCTTTGACGAACTTTATGTCATCGCCGCAACCGTGATTGGCGGCACATCGCTCGCTGGTGGTGTCGGCACGATTTATGGCGCGATGCTCGGCGCTCTTGTGATGCAATCACTGCAATCGGGTATGACCCTTTTGAATTTCGACTCGGC
>RFZR01000482.1 GCA_009920595.1 Alphaproteobacteria bacterium
GTGATATAGGCCATATCGAAAGGCGGATCTTGGCGCAGAAGTACAACATTCATTTGTGAAAGATCACGGCGCTCAAAGGGATGAAGCGTCACATGATCACCTTTGACATCGCGCAGGTCGATCTTAGCGACGAATGCTGAAACAACGCCATCGCGCAAAGCGAGCGTGTCGGGCGTATAATAAAAAAGCTCGTGGCCCCGCGCCTGCGCTTCCAGCATCAAGGCAAAAGTCGAGTCGCCCGTGATGTTGATTTTTTCAATCGGGTCCATCTGAACCGCAACGGATAATTTTTTCACGCTGGCTATCCTCATTCGTTGTCGCGGCCCTTTTAATCTAAAGGCAGCTCAAAAGCATCCTTGATATGGCGAGGAAATCGCCAGGGTACAATGATTACCGCGTCGCCACGAAAATCATGTCCATGCGGCGGTTGATAACGAAATATCCAGTCTTCAACGGCCCGGCCAAGGCGGCGGGTTTTGATCTGATCAATCGCTTCGAGGGCGGCGTCAAATTCGTTGCGGGCTTTTACCTCGACGAAGGCGATCAGCGTCCCGCGCGCAATGATGAGATCAATCTCACCACCCCGGGCGGTATAGCGCCGCGCCAAAATTCGGTATCCCTTCATGAGCAACCAGAAAGCAGCGAGAAACTCCGCATAATGGCCCCAGCGATAGGCCTTTTTGCGTTTTTGAGCCTGCTCCCTCAATCGACGTCGCCTTTAGCCAAAGCCACCGCACGCGCGTAAACTTGACGACGGGGCAAGCCCGTTTCCTCAACCGCGACAGCCACAGCATCTTTCACCGAGAGATGCGTGAGATGAAGCCGCAACCGACCATCAAGTTCATCTGTGGCTTCATTGCGCTTATCGGAGGCAATAGCGGCGCCAATCAAAACAACGATTTCGCCTTTGGGTCGGCTCGCCGCTTCAAATTCGCTCATCAGTTCCTGAAGGGTTCCGCGCCGAACCGTTTCATAAAGTTTCGTCAATTCACGCGCCACCGC
>RFZR01000050.1 GCA_009920595.1 Alphaproteobacteria bacterium
ATGATTTCAATCACGATGCCCATGATAAAAATCGAAGTAATGCTCGCTGTGGCGTCAAACCAGCGGCGATGATTGTTCAGAATATGAAAAGCAAAAAGCGCCAGTGCGGGCGAAGACGCGGCAAAATCCAAATCATGTGCGCCCCCAATGACGGCGGCAAACCATGCAATTTGAAACAATACAAAGGAGATCAGTTTTTCTACCATGATTTTCGCTTTAATCCGATCCGTGTCGCCGCTCGTAAAATTGCCATAAACAAAGGCATTAACCTGCGCATGTTTGAAATGATCAGAGTAAATACGGCGATGTCACAGCGTTGGATGTTACAGCGAGGATTGGCCTTCGGTGCAATTCTTCTGAGCACAATGCTCGCACCGGTTGCAAGCAACGCCTCCACCGGCGGCATTGTAGGCGAGCCTCTGAAAGGCAAAGCAATCAAAAACGCCGTGATTGGAAAGAGAATTTATCTTGCGGTGCCCTTTGGGGGCGAATTGCCACTCCATTACAAAAAAGATGGCGTGGTTGACGGTTCGGGCGAAGCGGTTGGCCTTGGAAAATTTTTAGCGCCAACCGATCAGGGACGTTGGTGGGTAAAAAACGACAGTCTCTGTCAACAATGGCAAAGCTGGTATGAGGGTAAAGTTTTTTGCTTCACCCTCGAAACACTTCCCGATGATAAAATCGTCTGGCGCCGCGATGATGGCGAAGAAGGCATCGCCCGCATCGGCGATTGATCTCGCTTACTCCGCCGCTTTTGATGCGGGATTATTCGGATGCGTCGTCCAATTGGCATAGGGACGACCATATTCATAACCCGTGCGCGGATCGGTGCCTTTGGTTTGCGGCACCATGGTGATGCAACTCTCGACCGGACACACCATCGCGCAAAGATTGCACCCAACGCATTCTTCTTCCTTAACGATGAATTTGCGTTGGCCATTGACTTGATTGGTGATGGCTTGATGCGATGTATCTTCGCACACCTGATGGCAACGACCGCAAGAAATGCAGAGATCCTGATCGATTGAGGCTTTGACCACATAATTGAGATTGAGATATTGCCAATCCGTCACTTTCGAAACAGCGCGGCCTTTGAAATCTTCAATCGTGCGATAGCCCTTCTCATCCATGAATTGAGAGAGGCCTGAAATCATTTCTTCAACAATCTTGAACCCATAAGTCATTGCCGCTGTGCAAACTTGAACCGTGCCAGCCCCCATCGCGATGAATTCAGCCGCGTCTTTCCATGTCGTGACACCACCGATTGCAGAGATAGGCAGACCATGCGTTTCACGATCGCGCGCGATTTCCGCGACCATATTCAGTGCGATGGGTTTCACGGCAGGGCCACAATAACCACCATGAGTACCTTGTCCGTCAACAACAGGCCAAGGCGACATCTGATCAAGATCAACCGACATGATTGATGAGATTGTATTGATGAGCGACACCATATTCGGGAACTTGACCGACGGCTGAACCCATTCCGCGTTCGGACATGCCATGCGGACATCCGAAATTGAGTTCTATTCCGTCGCAATCCGTCTCTTCGACCTGTTTGAGAATCGCTTTCCAATTCTCTTCTTCACAAGGCACCATGAGTGAAACAACAACTGCGCGATCAGGCCAGTCTTTTTTGACTTGTTTGATTTCGCGCAAATTCACTTCAAGGGGACGATCCGTGATCAATTCAATATTGTTCAATCCGATCAGCCGGCGATCTGGACCATGAATCGCACCATAACGAGGGCCCGACACATTGACGATGGGGTCACCATCACCAAGCGTTTTCCAAACGACGCCGCCCCACCCCGCTTTGAAAGCGCGTACAACATTATATTCTTTATCCGTTGGCGGTGCGGAGGCGAGCCAGAATGGATTGGGTGATTTGATGCCTAAAAAATTCGTGCGAAGATCGGCCATGGATGTCTCTCCTTCGCGTTACGCGTGAAGCGATTGATGAATGGACAATGCGGCTTGCTTACCGTCTTCAACGGCGGCCACTGTGAGATCTTCACCGCCAGCGATACAATCACCACCAGCCCAAAGACCTTTCACACTTGTACGTCGATGCTGATCAACTTTGATACGGCCGCCGTCGAGTTCGAGCCCATCGGCACCACCTAACCCATCGGGCACAAAAATTTGCCCGATCGCGGTCAACACCATATCCGCCTTCACACTATAGCGTTGTCCGGTATCAACAAGCTTGCCATTGTTGAGATCGGTCTCCTCAAGTGTCACGCCAGTGACAACACCATTTTGACTTTCAAGAGCGACAGGCTTCACAAAAGTACGCAGGGTAACGCCATGCGTCTGTGCGACCTCTTGTTCATACTCACTCGCCTTCATCGCATCTTGTCCACGACGATAAGCAATCGTGACATGTTCAGCGCCAAGTTTTCTTGATTGGACAGCCGCATCGATAGCGGTCATGCCACCACCAATCACGACAACATCGCGACCAATCGCAAGCTTAGACAAATCTTTTGCTTGCCTTAATTCAGCAATGAAATCGACAGCATCGCGCACACCTCGAAGCGTTCCTTCACCGTCAACACCAAGCTTATTCACGCCGGCAAGACCCGTTCCGATAAAGACCGCATCATAAGAACGACGCAGGGAGGCGATATCGATTTGCTTTCCAAGCGCGTGATTGGTTTTTACCTCAATTCCCCCAATCGACAGAATAAAATCGACTTCGCGCTGCGCGAAATCATTCGTCGTTTTGTAAGCAGCGATACCATATTCGTTAAGGCCGCCGAGTTTGTCTTTTGCCTCATAGATTGTGACGCTATGGCCGAGTTCAGCGAGCTTATGCGCACACGCCAAACCCGCTGGCCCTCCACCGACAACAGCGATCTTTTTGCCTGTCGATGAAGCGCGTTTGAAAGGTTGTTTGCCCGCTTCCATCAAGCGGTCCGTTGCATGGCGCTGCAAAAGGCCGATCTTGACTGGCTTGCCTTCTGCGGTTTCGCGGACACAGGCCTCTTCGCAGAGCGTCTCGGTCGGGCACACGCGCGCGCACATGCCGCCGAGAATATTGGATTTGAGGATCGTTTCGGCGGCCCCGAGATCATTCCCTGCAGCGATTTCGCGAATAAAGAGCGGAATGTCGATCGAGGTGGGACAGGCCGTCTGGCACGGCGCATCCGAGCAGAAATAGCAGCGCTCGGCTTCAACAAATGCCTCATGCCGCGTCAAAGGTGGGTGAATATCGGAGAAATTGGCTTTGTAGTCCTCTGCCGTGAGGCGCCCTGATGCCAAACCGCCCGTTCTGACTGATCCCATCGCGTCCCCCTCTTCGATGGCTCTTAACTCCATCGGATGGAATTTGACCAATTGGTCAGATTTCCGCACGGGTCGGGGATTCTGTCAAGGCGGCTCTGATGCCATAGCGCCGCAAGCCTTGAATTCTAGAGCGATGCGTCCTGCTGAAACTGGCGCGCCAAGCGCCGCTCGCGATAAATCACATAGAGACCAGAGCCAATGACGATAAAGGCACCGAGAAACACAATCGGATGCGGAATATCGCCGAACAGAAAGAAGCCAATCGCCACCGCCCATACGAGCGATGAATATTCAAAGGAAACAATTACGGACGCATCAGCAAATCGATAAGAGGACGTAATCAGAATTTGTCCGATGCCACCAAAAATTCCTGAGCCAATCAAAAGCAAAGCTTGTTCTTGCGTCGGCGGATTCCAAACAAAGATGGATGTCGCAAGACCAATCAAAGATGTCACGACAAGAAAATAAAAAACGATTGTCCCTGTTCGTTCAAGCTGCGCCAATTTACGAATTTGAATCGACGAGAAGCCGTTACAAAGCGAGGCCATCAAACCGGCCATCGCCCCAAGCGCCGGACCCTCGGCAAAAAAATCTCGAAACTCACGACCAGAAAAATGTGGGGCAGTCATAATCAATGTCCCTGCAAATCCAATCGCAATCGCGACCCAGCGATAGGGACGAACATTTTCTTTCAAGAGCAGAGCCGCAAGTGCGGTGGCAATCAAAGGTGCAAGGTAACCAAGTGCGGTCGCGTCTGGAATGGGAAGAAAGGCAAGCGCTGCAAAGCCAAAATACATGCCGCCTGAACCGGAAATGCTTCTCAACAAATGACCACCCAAGCGCGTTGTTTTGACGGCACCGCGCAATTCATCATTCCACCATAACCAAAGCCCGAGCGGAATGAGTGCAAAGAACGCGCGGAAAAACATCAATTCGCCAATCGGCATATCGCGGCTTGCGAGCTTCACAAGCGCCGACATGATGAGAAACGCAAAGATTGACGCAATCTTTAACGCGATACCGATTGTCGGATTGGCACTGCTGCTCATTCCCATTCACTCTTACGATCCGCAAATAGAGCGCGGACAGAATGTCTTCTTATGAAGTCAGTCGACGCCATGAAAGAGCACCGGTCACATGGCAGCTCTGCATCCCAGCAACTGAAAAGAAAACTGGCACAGAAGAGTTTGTGCTCCTCTGTGCCAGTTAGATTTCAAGAAAACCGCTCCGCACGCCTTAGAGCACGCGGCGCGTTTGATCATTCAGCAGGTGCTTTCAAAGTGAGTTTTTTATCTTTGCAGAAATCCATGGTCACAGGATCAATTGATGATCCATCTTCGAATTTGGCCGAGATCGTCACATTGCATTCACTGCCAAGCTTGAGGGCAATGGATTTTTTCGGTGCCAAAGGTGCCTTCAAAAGATTGGTTTCCTGCGTGGTCGGCTCGGCGGGCTTATCGGACGAGAACCAGTTCATTGGGGCAGCCCACCAATCTTGTGATTGAGGCGCGGGTGCGGGAGCCGGAATGACTTCAATCTTTGTGAATTCAACAACCGCCGATGTGCTTCCATTGACGAGCGTGACTGAAGCCGTTGGGGTGGCTTTTTTAGCCGGTGTCGCCGGCTTGGTCGTGGCATGCGCCGCTGTTGTTGCAACAACCGCGATAAAGCCAATCGCGAGAATCTTAGACAAGGACCTCATCGGTCAAACTCCTCAAATAGGGGAAGGGAAGTGGGGGCACTTAACACACTTCCTTATTCTCAGGCGAGCCCTGTCCCAAGGCAAGAAAAAAGCCGCGAGAAAACGAAATTTTTCCCCGCTAAAAAGCCTGAAATCGACCGAGCCTCGGCCTATACCGTCTCGTCGAGCGGTCTTGCTTCCTCGGGAATCATAATGGGGATGCCGTTACGGATCGGATAGGCAAGCCGCGCCCCGGCACTGATCAATTCCGAATGAACCGCATCATAGCGCAACGGGCCTTTTGTCAAAGGACAAACCAGTATCTCGAGCATTTTTGGATCCGGCGCCGACTGAGATGATGAATTTTTTTCGTTCATGACATTCACTGCAATAAGGAATCTGAACCGTCATCACGTCGCGCCAACTCGATTTGTGTAATTGCCACGAGAAGCTCGGCACGCGTTTTTAAATCTTTGGCTTCGAGCAGAGCCTGTTTTTCGCGAATACCAAAAGGCGCCATCATAGAAAGCGCGTTGACCAAAGCCTCATTTGAAGCCGCATCAATGCCCTTCCAATCAATAGAGAGGCCATTGGCTTGAGAAAACTCACGCAAAGCCGACAACACGGCGTCACGATCAACCGCCGTTTCTCCCGCATGCGCTTCGAGATCCGTCACAAATTCATCATAGCGGATTTGGCTTTGGCGAAACGGTGTCACAGCCGTCAATTCTTCTTCGATGCGGAAGCGGCAAACACCCGTCAAAGTGATGATGTAACGATTATCGCCGGTTTCGGCGAATTGCGTGATGCGTCCGGCGCATCCGACATTAAAAAGATCAGAAGACCGCGCTCGAAGACTGGCATCTCCATCGGGCTGGATCATACCAATTAAACGATGCGTACGAAGCGCTTCATCAATCATCGCGAGATAGCGCGGCTCAAATATATTCAATGGCATTTGCCCGCGCGGGAGCAATAATGCGCCCGGCAAAGGAAAGAGCGGAAGAACAGAAGGCAAGTCGGAAGGGCCTCGATAAATCACATTCATCTCGAACCTCTTGCAATAAGGGTTGCCACGACTCCTGATTAACGGAACAACAGAGCCGAGAGTTTACGACGCCCGGCTTTCGTCTTCTCATCCATAGGGCCCCACGCATCAAAAAACTGTATCAATTGCTTGCGGGCGCCGTCATCGTTCCATGTACGATCGCGTTTGACAATCTCAATCAACGCATCAACCGCTTCATCATGCTGGCCCTTTGCCGCCAAAGCGAGCGCATAATCAAAACGCGCTTGGTGATCATTTGGATTAGCTGCAACGGAGGCTTCAAGACCCTTCAAATCGCCAACAGATGACGTCTGTTCCGCAAGGTCAAGTGCAGCGCGCGCGGCAACAATCTCCGCGTCTTTTTGGCGATCATCCGGGACAGAGTCGAGATAGGCTTTCGCGGCGTCGAGCTGGCCTTGATCAATATAAAGTTTCGCGAGTGCGCCGATGGCCGCCGTGTTGCCGGGATCTTCATCAAGAACGGCGCCATAAGCTTCAATTGCCTGCGCAACATCTCCGGCAGCAAGTATTTGTGCGGCCGCATCGAGAAGATCTTTGACACCGCCAGAAACTTTCCCGGCGATTCTTTCGAGAAAAGTTTTGATCTGGCTTTCTGGCAAAGCGCCGACGAACCCATCAACTGGCTGACCTTTGTCGAAGGCAATCACAGCGGGAATTGATTGAATGCCAAGTTGCCCCGCAATTTGCGGATGATCATCAATATTCATTTTCGTAAGACGCACGCGCCCCTTTGTCGCCGCCACAGCTTTTTCAAGCGCGGGCGCCAATTGTTTGCAGGGCCCACACCAAGGCGCCCAAAAATCAACAAGCACGGGTTGCTTCATTGACTCCGCGATCACATCCTGACGGAAGCTCGCCGTGGTAACGTCTTTTGAGCCCGAAGCCGGGCCAGCCTGTTCCTGCAAAGTCATCTTCGTCCTCAACTCAAACCCGGTTCTGCTGACACGGATCAAACGCCGAACCGCCTCAAGACCTTTGTCTTTGACATAGGCATGGTGAGGCCGCTGGGCAATGCGGCCAAAAGCCTAAAATCAAGAATTCTCGCTGGGTGCGGCTTCGCCAACGGTGAGAATGGCGGGTTGATGTCCGGTTTTGCCCATGAAGGCGACAAGATCATCCCGTGCGATTCCCGTCGTCATGGTGTTCACAAGCGGATGGACATTGATCCGATCATGTTCCATGAGCCGGCGGTCCAGAATGGCGCTCACCCGCCCGGCTTTGTCATTAATGACCGCAAAGGGTGTGACCGAACCCGGCTCGACACCAAGGTGCTCCCGCAATTGATCCGCGGAACAGAAGCTCACCCGGCCCGACCCGCCAATGACTTCATGGATCGATTTGAGATCGATCCGCGTGTCTTCCAACGCTGAAATCAGAAAGAGATTGCCCTTTTTGTCCTTGATGAAGAGATTTTTGACATGGGCGCCCGGAATTTCACCGCGCAAACTTTTTGACTCTTCAACCGTGAACACAGCCGGATGGGTTATCGTCTCGGTTTTGATGCCCATTTCATCAAGAAAGGCAAAAAGATCGTCGGGCGTGGCAGGCATTGGCGCTGATTTCCAAGGGGTTTACCGAGAACCCCTTCTAGAAGCGGGGCACAGGCCTCGGCAAGAGGCCAACGCGCTTTGAATTTTCCAAAAGCCCAATGATTTTCTGACCGCTCCGCAAAATCCCTTAGCGGCCTGCCTGTTGCATCTCCCGAGAACTTGAGTCATATAGCCCGAACCGGGGCCCGCAAGGCCTCGCCGATCACGGATGCGGGTGTAGCTCAGGGGTAGAGCACAACCTTGCCAAGGTTGGGGTCGAGGGTTCAAATCCCTTCGCCCGCTCCAAAATCGGCCCACTTTTCCCTTTGAACCCTCGAAAAAATAAGATTTGTCCGCTTTTTGCGGTCAATCGAGGATTTTTTGCATAAACACGAGATCGAGCCAGCGATCAAATTTCCAGCCGACTTGTTTCAAATGGCCGGTTTCGACAAAGCCGAGTTTCCGATGAAAATGGATCGATCCGGCATTATCTGCAGAGATCCCACCGATCATCACATGTTTGCCGAGCGCACGGGCCTCTTCGAACAAGGGAGGCATTAATTTCTTGCCGACGCCTTTGCCGTGATGATGGCGGTGCACATAGACTGAATGCTCGACCGTATGGAGATACCCATCATGCGGACGGAATTCGCCAAAACTTGCAAAGCCCAGCACCTCTTTGCCAAGAACTGCGACAAGAACAGGAAAGTTACGCTCACGCCGCGCCTCAAACCATGCACGTCGATTTTCTAAAGTGACGGCATGATGTGAAAAAATCGCTGTTGAATTCAGGATTTCATCATTCACGATTTCAAGAATGCCAGGCAGATCGGCAATCTCAGCGGGGCGTATGGTCAGGGTCATATCGAGTTTCAAAATGAGAATTGACGCTAAGGGCAGAGACTAGCTCGCGAATGAGCCTCAGGCGAGACGAATTTTTCGCGATCTTATCTGCCCATACCGACGTAAGAGATTAAAGCCTGCTGATCAGGCTTGCCGCTGCAACAAATGGACGCAATGGCTTGCCTTTGGGCCGAAAGGGCTTAGGTGAGGAGCTCTTTCAAATCGCTTTCCCCTCATTGGAGTGAAAACCCCGTGTCTTTTCTTGATGCTATGACTTGGCGCTATGCCACAAAAAAAATGGATCCTTCGCGCCGCGTGACAAAAGACAAGGTGGAGACCATTCTTGAAGCAATCCGGCTCTCTCCGAGCTCAAGCGGCTTGCAGCCTTTTCACGTTTTTGTGATCACAAATCAGGCACTGAAAGATCAAATCGTGCCGATCGCCAGCGGCCAATCACAAGTCGCAGACTGTTCGCATCTCATTGTTTTCGCGGCATGGGACACATATACGCCCGAGCGCATCAATCAATCATTCGATTACACGATTGCGCAACGCGGCGTGGGAACGAATGAGCGCACTGAAAATTATCGCAAGAGTCTGATCGCTGGTTATTGCGCGCGCGATCCTGAAATCAATTTCCAGCACACATCAAAGCAGACCTATATTGCGCTTGGTATTGCGATGGCGGCAGCGGCTATCGAACATGTCGATGCCACGCCGATGGAAGGGTTTGATCCTGCAGCACTCGATACTTTGTTAGGCTTGCGTGAAAAAGGTTTGCGGTCCGTGACGATGCTTCCCATCGGCCATCGCGATGAAAAAAATGATTGGCTGTTGGCGTTGAAGAAAGTTCGCCGCACGAAAGAAGAGCTTTTCACACATCTTGATTAAGAAAATTCGAA
>RFZR01000006.1 GCA_009920595.1 Alphaproteobacteria bacterium
TTCTTTTGAAGGGCTTGATGGCAAACCCTTCCGGCTCGCCGATTGGCAGGGTCACCCGATCTTGATCGTGAACACCGCCTCGCAATGCGGCTTTGTTGGTCAATTTGCCGGACTGCAGCAGATTTATAACCGGTTTCAGTCGCGCGGTTTTAAAATGCTCGCCGTCCCCTCAAATGATTTTGGCGGCCAAGAGCCAGGCGGAAAAGCCGAAATTCTTGCTCGCGCTGAAGGCGAATATCACGTGACTTTCCCGATTGCTGCCAAGGCCGTCGTCAAAGGACCGGATGCGCATCCCTTTTATCAATGGGCGGCAAGCCGCAAACCCGCTGAAACGCCGCGCTGGAATTTTCACAAATACCTGATCGGTCGCAATGGCGATCTCGTTGCGGCTTTCTCGACAATGACCGAACCCACCGATAGTCGCGTGATTGGCGCTCTTGTGTCGGAGCTTGGCGAAAGCTAAGCCGCTTTGAGTTTATTTGTTACAGCGTTAGGGGTTGGGCCTGTGGGTGAGTGGATCAAACTGACGGCAAGGGATGGCTTTGAACTCGATGCCTATGTCGCCCGCCCCGAAGCTTCGCCCAAAGCGAGCGTCGTCGTGCTGCAAGAAATCTTCGGCGTGAACAGCCATATCCGCAGCGTGGCCGACCTTTATGCAAAACAGGGTTATCTCGCCGTCGCGCCCGCGCTCTTTGATCGCAAGATCAAAAATTTTGAAGTGGGCTATGGCGCCGATGATTTGAAAGCCGGGCGTGACATTGCATTCGCGCTCGATCGCGAAACCACTTTGCGCGACATTGAAGCCGCCATCACTTTTGCCGGACAAAGTGGCAAGACCGGACTTGTCGGCTATTGTTGGGGCGGCACAATGGCCTATGCCTCGGCCTGTTTTCTCTCAGGCCTTTCGGCTGTGTCAGCTTATTATGGTGGCGGTGTAACAGCGATGAAAGATCACGCGCCGAAAGTTCCAACGATCCTCCATTTCGGTGAACGCGATGCGCATATTCCGATGGAGGGTGTGAATGACTTCAAAGCGGCACGCCCTGATGCAACCATTTATGTATACGCTGCCGATCACGGTTTTAATTGCGATCAACGCGGCAGTTTTGATGAAGACAGTGCGGCGTTGGCAAGAAGTCGCACGCTTGACCATTTTGCAAAACATCTGAGCTGACGCGCTTTCGTCGCCATGTCACAACGCGATCCTTATCAAGGCGCATATTTCACGCCAAGCGGTGGCCTCGTTTGGCATTGGCGTGCCTTGTGGCGGCGACGTTATTGGACAGACTTTATCGACGCCGTTGCGGTTGAACTCGCGCGCTGGCAACCGCCACAAAGAAAACTCTTGCTGTTAGGGCCGAGTGCCGGGTGGTGTTTGCCGAGTGATTTTTTGATACGTTTTGAGTCAATCCATGCGATTGATCTTGATCCTCTGGCCGAGCGGATTTTTCGCTTCAATCATGGTCGCGTCTTGCAGCGCATGGATGTGAAGTTAACGTTTGAACTTGAAAATATTTTCACGTCATTTGATGCGTTGATTGATCGCTTTCATGACCACGCGATTTTATTCCCGAATATGCTCGGTCAACATATTTATCATGTCGCTGATACGGATACAGCCAGGCTTGAAATTGAAGCAGTGAAAACAAAACTCGCTCATCGGCATTGGGCCTCCATTCATGATCGGCTCTCGGGCAAAATTCGAAGCGGCAGACCCCTGCCCTCACCCTTGCGCATCAATGAGGCCATCAAACCGGATCGTCTCGCCGAAACATTGGGCCTCACGGGTGAATGGGTTGATCACCTAACAACCCATGTTCTGCCCGAGGAGAGCGAAAGGCGGATTGTCGGCTGGCGTCTGCTTGACGATTGGATGCATATTGTTGAAATCGGAAATGTATCCCCAAGTTAAATGCCGGCTTCGAACTTCTACTGGTCAGCCCCTTCTTTCATCGCTAAAGTTTTTCGTATATCTCGCGCGTATCGCGCTTACGACCTTAAGGACTCGCCCTCATGGATATGTCAGGAACCCAACGCATCGAAGCCTCTCGCGAAGTGGTCTATGCGGCGCTTAATGATGTTGAAGTGTTGCGCCAATGCATCCCCGGATGCGAAACCGTGGAAAAAACCGGTGAAAACGAATTGGCCGCGAAAGTGACGCTGAAAATCGGGCCGGTTAAAGCCTCTTTCACGGGCAAAGTGACTCTCTCTGATCTTGACCCACCCAATGGCTATACAATCTCAGGTGAAGGCTCGGGCGGCGCGGCCGGCTTTGCCAAGGGCGGTGCCAAAGTGACGCTTGAGGCCGATGGTGACGCCACGATTCTGTCCTATACGGTTGATGCACAGATCGGCGGCAAATTAGCCCAACTCGGGGGTCGCCTGATTGATGCGACCGCTAAAAAACTCGCCGGGGATTTTTTTGAAAAGTTTGGTGCTGTTGTCGCCCCGCCCGCTGACGATGCCGAGCCACAAAAGAAAAAAGGCCTTCTCGGCAAATTGATCGGCTAAGTGGATTTGCCCGGGCGCGACGGCGAGCCCTCATCCCGCTGACGCGAACACGACAGACAGGCGCTGAGTTCTATGAGACTCCGCTGCTTTCGTCTTTGATCTCAAGGCATTTATGCGCCATGTCCCGTCGTCACGCCCTTATTCGTGAGATTGCACCGTTTCTGCCCGAAAACGCGTTGCGTGCTTTTGACGGCCTACCGGATCTTGCGTTTCTCGATAGCGGAACGTCACCTTCTGATCTGGCGCGCTGGTCCTTTGTGGCGGCTGATCCCTTCGCACGTTTCGACGTAAAAGATGGTCAAGCTTTCTGGAAAGGACAAAAAATTGCGGGCGATGCGCTTGATGCCTTACGTGAAAAATTTTCGACGTTCTCCCTCACACGCAAAAATGAGACCCCGCCCTTCTTAAGTGGCGCCATCGGCTTCATCTCCTATGAGATGGGCAGAGCCTTTGAAACAATTACGGCTATGCCGCCTTCAAAACTCGGCGAGCTCGACCTCGCTCTCGGTTTTTATGATGTAGTCTTTGCTCATGATGTGGTGAATAAAAAATCCTATCTCATCTCCTCGGGCTTTCCTGAACTCGATGAAACGCGTCGACTTAAGAGAGCCGAAGAGCGCCTTCAACTCTTCGAAGACCGACTCACACATACGCCGCGCAACATAAAACAAAACACGCCGATCAGAGAGTGGACGTCAAATTTTTCGAAAGACTCTTATGAACGGGCCGTCAAAGATGTCATTGAAGCCATTTTGCGCGGCGATATATTTCAAGCCAATATTGCACAATGTTTCAAAACCTTACGGCCGCTCGATTTTGATCCGCTCTCTTTCTATCTTCATTTGCGAGACATGAGTCCTGCTCCTTTCGGCGCCTATTTGGCGTGTGGCGATTATGTTTACGCATCAAACTCGCCAGAGCGTTTTTTAAAACTTGAAAGCAATCGCACGGTCGAAGCGCGTCCGATTAAAGGCACGGCACCACGCTCACAAAATGAAGATGAAGATCGTGCCTATGCCCATGCTTTACTGAGTTCAGAAAAAGATCGCGCCGAAAATACCATGATTGTCGATCTGTTGCGCAATGATCTGTCGCGCATCGCTCAATCGGGCAGCGTGCGTGTGCCAACGCTTTGTGGGTTGGAAACCTACGCCAATGTGCATCATCTCGTCTCAATCGTCGAAGCAAACTTGAAATCCGACAAAGACATGTTTGATGTGATCCGCGCGACCTTTCCGGGTGGGTCAATCACGGGCGCACCCAAAATCAAAGCGATGGAAATCATCGCACAACAAGAAAAAATACCCCGTGGCGTCTATTGCGGCTCAATTGGCTATCTCTCCTTTGACGGCAGGATGGATTTAAATATCGCCATCCGAACCGCGACCATTACACCTAAAGAGATCCTGTTTTCAGCAGGCGGCGGGATCACACTACTCTCCGATCCAGAAGCTGAATATCGGGAGACGCTCATCAAGGCAGAGCGTCTTTTCAAAGCCTTTGACAGCGAGGGGGTAAAATGAACCTCCTCATTCTCGATAACTATGATAGTTTCGTTTTCAACATTGTCCGCTATTGCGAGGAATTAGGTGCAACGACAATCGTGACGCGCAATGATGCGCTCGGCGTTGAAAATGTTGAAGCTTTGCATCCCGATGCAATTATTCTCTCGCCGGGTCCTTGTGGCCCTTATGAAGCGGGCATCTCGCTTGATTTGATTGCAAGACTCTCGGGTCGTATTCCGATCCTTGGCGTATGTCTTGGGCATCAATGCATCGGCGCTGCCTTTGGTGGATCCGTCATTCGCGCGAAAACGCCAATGCACGGACGCGCTTCACCCATACTTCATGATGGGACCGGCGTTTTTGAAAAATTGCCCAACCCCTTTGAAGCCGGACGCTATCACTCTTTGATTGTTGATCTTGCCGAGACGAGCGTGCTCAAAGTGACCGCCAGATCGCCCGATGGCGAAATTATGGGACTTTCGCATCGCACCCATCCAACACATGGCGTACAATTTCATCCCGAATCAGTTTTGACCACACATGGTTATGAAGTGATCGATAATTTTCTAACGCTCGCTCAGGATTTTAAATCACATGTTGTGGCATGAAGGTAAAATCCTTAATGGGTCAGAAGCGCTGCTGACAGTGAATGATCGCGGCGTAAGTTTGGGCGATGGCCTTTTTGAGACCCTATCCGCGTTCAACGGCAAAGCATTCTTGAAAAATGAACATATAGCCCGCATGAAAGCGAGTGCAGATTATTTTGCCATTCCTTTTGATCAAAAAAAAATTGAGCGCGCGATTGACGAGCTATCTGAATCCAATAAAGAGCCTTGTGTCATACGCGTGACGTTAACGCGCGGCGTCAGTGAAAGAGGTCTTTCATTTCCGAAAGATCCAAAACCAGCAATTTTTGCGTCGCGTAGCGCTTGGAGCGTTACACTCGCTTTTCAGAAAATCAGTCTCGCAACGTCAAGTATTCGCCGTAACGCCACAAGTCCAACGTCAACCCATAAAACTCTTTCCTATCTCGATAATGTTATGGCGCATGCGGAAGCGCAAAAAAATCAAGCTGATGACGCTTTGATGCTTGATCAAGACGGACATGTTGTTTCAACCAGCATGGCAAACCTCTTCGCGCTCTCGGGCCGCGAGCTTCTTACACCGCAAAGAGGCACTCTTCTTCCGGGAATCATAAGGGGATTTGTTATCGAAACGGCGCCGAAGCTAGGGCTCACGGTGGTTGAAAAACATCTTCACCTGCGCGATCTTTTAGCCGCCGATCTGGTCTTCACAACAAATTCCGTGCGGCTCATGACAATGATCACCATGATTGATGGCAATACATTAAAGCAGAAATCGACGGATCAATATCTGGACTTAGAAAATGCTCTGAAAGATCGGCTTTTTGCCGATACCAGCTATCGGATATAGATTATGACCTACTATAAGACCGATCTCGCTTTTACAGGTGACAATAAAGGCAACGCGTATGAACCGACTTTCTCGGGCGCTTTGTCTTTCATGCGCAGACGATTTACGCGCGATCTTGCCGGAGTCGATGTTGTCGTCTGGGGCGTGCCTTTTGATTGCGCCACATCGAATAGACCGGGTGCGCGTTTTGGGCCGCAAGCGATCCGTCGGGCGTCCGCGATTTTCGACGGCGATCCGCAATATCCGTCATCCAAAGATCCTTTTGAGACGCTCTCCGTAATCGATTGGGGGGACTGCGTGATCGACCACGCACGGCCACAAAATGCGCCAACGCTAATCGCGCAAAATGCGGATCAAATTCTCAAAGGCGACGCTCATCTCATCACGCTAGGGGGCGACCACGCGATCACGCTTCCTCTCTTGCGCGCGCATGTCAAAAAACATGGCCCCCTCGCACTCGTACAATTCGATGCCCATCAAGACACATGGGACGCAGGCCCCGATGGTTTCTCGCATGGCAGTTTCGTAAAAGTTGCCGTGTCCGAAGGACTAATTGACGTGGAACATTCAATCCAGATCGGCATCCGCACCATAGCACCGGAAACTTGCGGTCTGGAAATTATCGATGCCTATCAGTGCCAAGAAATCGGCGTAAAGGGTATCATCGACGCCATCCATCATCGTGTTGGCTCAACGCCCGCTTATCTCACGGTCGATATTGATGTGCTTGATCCTGCCTTCGCACCGGGTACCGGAACGCCCGTCTCAGGTGGTCTCACATCCGCGCAATTGCTCATGACATTAAACAAAATCATGGATCTTGATTTTCGTGGTATGGATGTTGTGGAAGTGGCACCAGCCTATGATCACGCCGATATCACAGCGATTGCCGCGTCAACCGTCGTACAACATTATGTGCAGGCCTTAGCGGAGAAGAAAGGTTAAATAGACCATCCGCTTACAATCGATCACGTAACGCGTACCAGGTCATTGCCAGAGCAAGTGTTGGTGAACGGAACATGCGACCGCCCGGGAATGGTGGCGCCGGTAATTTTGTGAAGACGTCAAAGCGCTCAGCTTCACCCGCAATCGCTTCAGCGAGAAGTTTACCGGCAAAACTCGCAGTCCCCACACCCTGACCCGAATAGCCGCAAGACGTATAAAGCCCGCGCCTCAACCTTCGAATATAGGGCAAACGCTTCATGGTCACTGCAAGCGTCCCACCCCATGCATAATCAATTTTGACATCCGCCAGTTGCGGATAGAGTTTCAACATATGGGGGCGTACGAAATTTTTGATATCGTTCGGAAATGTTGTACCGTACGTTTCGCCACCGCCAAACAACAAGCGATTGTCGCGCGTCAAGCGCCAATAATAGACAACGAAACGTGAGTCCGCCGCCGCTTCACGCCTCGGGATCAATTCATCAGCGCGTGCTCCCAGCGGTTCAGTTGTCAGGATAAAATTATGCAAGGGCATCACGCGCGATTCAGTATCCTCATGAATGTCCTGGAGATAACCATTTCCGGCGAGGATCACGGCATCCGCAGTAATTGTACCTTTCGCTGTTTTGACGCGAGGGGGATCACTTTCACTCACCTCTATGGCAGCGGTATCTTCATAAATTCGTGCGCCTGCAAAATGGGCGGCGCGCGCAAGACCTAAAGCATAATTCAAAGGATGAAGATGCCCGGCGGATTGTTCACGCCAGCCGCCATAATAAACATCAGTGCCAAGCGCGGCAGCGATCTCGTCACGTGAAAAAGTTGTTATGTCTTTAACCTGATAGTCTTTCTGCAAAAGATCGATTTCACGATTCATATCGCTCAAGTAACGACGCTTATGCATGGCATGGATCAAACCCTCCTGCCAATCACAGTCGATCTCATATTTCGTAATCAAAGATTTAACGAGCGCTTTCGCTTCTTCACCCAAATCAAAAAGCTGATGCGCGTGTTTCTTGCCAAACCATTTTTCAAGCGTTGATTGCTCACGCCGCTGCGCTGAATGAAGTTGCCCACCATTTCGACCGGACGCCCCCCACCCAACTTTATTGGCTTCAATCAAGACAACGGAATAGCCTCGCTCCGAGAGATGCAGCGCTGCGGATAGTCCCGTATACCCCCCGCCGATGATGCAGACATCAGCGCGCGCATCGCTTTCAAGCGCAGGAAAATTAATAAGCCCTTTGGCAGTGGCCGCATAATATGAAGGCGCGTGCGCCTCGCCACTCACCGTCACCGCATCAACCCTTGCGCCTTCAACACAGATAAAGTCTCATCAAGCGTTTTCGTCGCACGACGAATTAGTTCATCGGCTTCCTCATGTTTTATAACAAGCGGTGGCGAAATGATCATGCTATCGCGGGTCGCGCGCATCACAAGACCATTCCTGAAGGAGATATCGCGACAAATCGTGCCAACTTTTCCTGTATCTGCAAATTTCTCGCGCCGTGATGGCTTGTTAGGCACAAGTTCCAAAGCGCCAATCAATCCCACCATGCGCGCTTCACCCACAAGAATTCGCGACGCGGTCAACAAGACCTTCACGCTCGATGATCTCGAGATTGGCGAGTGCTGCCGCGGCACAAGTCGGATGACCCGAATAAGTATAACCGTGATAGAATTCCTCCCCGATACCGACAACGACTTCAGCCACGCGATCGGAGATCATCACGCCGCCCATCGGTAAATAGCCGGAGGTTAACCCTTTCGCGATCGGCATGAGATCCGGCTTGATGTCGTAATAATGCGAACCGAACCATTTTCCCGTTCGGCCGAAACCGCAAATCACTTCGTCAGCAATCAGAAGAATATCACGTTCTGCACAAATGCGGTTGATCTCGGGCCAATAGGTTTTCGGTGGAATGATCACACCGCCCGCCCCTTGAATTGGTTCGGCAATGAAAGCTGCCACACGATTTTCACCAAGCTCGTCGATTTTTTTCTCTAATTCGCGTGCAGCGAGAAGACCGAATTCATCCGGCGATAAATCACCACCTTCACCGAACCAATAGGGTTGCGGAATATGCACGATGCCCGGAATAGGCATACCGCCTTGGCTATGCATCGGCTTCATGCCACCGAGCGAGGCTCCCGCCATTGTCGAGCCGTGATAACCGTTCACGCGTGAGATGACGATGTCTTTTGAAGGCTTGTCACGCAAAGACCAATAATAGCGCACCATACGCAAAATCGTGTCATTGGCTTCAGAACCCGAGCCGCAGAAAAAAACGCGGCTCATATTATTTGGCGCGAGTTTTGAAAGCTTTTCAGCCAATCGAATGGCAGGCGCATTGGTTGTTTTGAAGAAAGAATTATAGAAGGCCAATTCTTTCATCTGCTCATGAACTGCATCGGCAATCTCTTGTCGTCCATGACCGATATTCGTGCACCAGAGCCCAGCCATTCCATCAAGATAGCGTTTGCCATCCGAATCTTCGATCCAAACGCCCTCACCACGCACCATGATGCGACTGCCTTCTGCCGCAAGCGCTTTGAAATCAGTAAAGGGGTGAAGATAATGCCGCGCATCGGTACGGCGTAACTCTTCGGTCGGATAAAGATTAGATGAGGCCATGATAACTCTGTTTTCGTTATGGTTGGTTTGGATTAAACATTCAAAAGAAGATATTCACGTTCCCAAGGGCTGATCACGCGCATGAAAGTTTCAAACTCAGCCTGTTTGATTGCCCGATAGGTGGCAACAAAGCCTTTGCCGAAAATGCTCGCAATCTCTTCGGACTCGCTGAAAAGTTCCAACGCTTCCAAAAGTCCACGCGGCAAATCATAAGGCAGATCATAGGCCGAGCCTTCAATCGGATCAGAAGGTTTCAACCCTTCCATCATGCCGAGATAACCACAGGCAAGTGAGGCAGCAATCGCGAGATAAGGATTAGCATCAGAAGAAGGAATTCGATTTTCAATGCGCCGCGCTTCAGGCGTTGAATTCGGCACGCGCAAGCCGACCGTGCGATTGTCATAGCCCCAATTCACATTAATGGGCGCAATCGATTTTCTCAGCAATCGGCGATAGGAATTCACATAGGGCGCCATGATGCACATGACCGCAGGCAAATATTTCTGCTGTCCACCGAGAAACGCAAAGAACGCTTCTGTGGGCTTCCCCTCTTTACCAGAGAAAATATTTTTGCCGGTTTTGATATCAACAACCGATTGATGAATATGCATAGCCGATCCCGGCTCATTGGCAATCGGCTTTGCCATGAAGGTTGCATACATATTATGCTTGAGCGCCGCTTCACGGATGGTGCGTTTAAACAAGAAAACCTGATCGGCGAGCGCCAAAGGATCGCCGTGACGCAAATTGATTTCCATTTGCGCCGCGCCCTCTTCATGAATCAACGTATCAATCTCGAGACCCTGCGCGGCTGAGAAATCATAGATATCGTCGAAGAGATCGTCGAATTCATTCACAGCCGCAAGCGAATAAGATTGCCGCCCCGTCTCCGCGCGACCTGAACGCCCCACAGGCGGCTTTAAGGGATAATCGGGATCTTGATTGCGCTCGACGAGATAAAATTCGAGTTCTGGAGCAACAATCGGCTTCCAACCCTTTGCGCGATATAAAGCCATGACTGCACGTAATAGTTGTCTTGGCGCAATATCAACAGGGCGGCCATCTTGATGATAGGCATCATGAATAATTTGCGCGGTAGGGTCCGACGCCCATGGCACAACACAAAGCGTCGAGAAGTCCGGCTCGAGCAATATGTCACCATCGCCCGCATCAGATGGAAAATTTTCTGTATCATCCGGATATTCTCCGGTGATGGTTTGTAAAAAGATTGAAGCTGGCAACGCCATACGCGGCGCGTCGGTGAATTTACCTACCGGCATCATTTTGCCGCGTGCGACTCCCGCCATATCCGGCACGATACATTCAATATCTTCGAGCGCCCGCTCTTCGAGCCATTTCGAGGCCGCCGAAAGCCCATCCGCGCCGCGATTTGGCGTGGAAGCCGATTTCTTCTTGGCCATGATCACACTTCGGGTGCCTCAAAAGGCTCGCCCGCCCTTTTTTTATGCCGAACCAACCAGTTTCACCTCGATGAGGGACACCCGGGGCAGCCAGTCTGATGATGATTTTGACGATATTTTGGAACTTCGCAAGCCGCCTTTTCCCCAATTTGAAACCGTATAATTCAGAACAGCGCCAAAACTGCCTTATTTCCCTCTTTTCATATCGTTCACGACGGTCTTTACTGGCAATAGACGATGAAGCGGCCAGAGGCCCCCAAACTCGTTTCCAACCTGCCCGGCCGCTTGCGCTCGCGCCGTTCACTTTATGAGGTGTCACATGTCTAAAGCTTTAAAATCAGGTTCGCTCGTCGCGCTGGCGTTCGGTGCCATGACCGCTATGAGTGTTGCGGCCGACCGGGTGGTCAATGTTTATAATTGGTCGGACTATATCGATCCGGCGATCCTTGAGGACTTCACCAAAGAAACCGGCATCAAAGTCAAATATGATGTGTTCGACTCGAATGATCTTCTTGAGACAAAATTGCTGGCTGGCAAAACTGGTTATGATGTCGTCGTGCCCTCCGCGAATTTCCTTGGCCGGCAGATCAGCGCTGGCGTGTTTGTAAAGCTCGATAAATCGAAACTTCCCAATCTCAAACATGTCTGGCCTGATGTTGCTGCGCGACTTTCTGCCTTTGATCCCGGTAATCAATATGCCGTTAATTATATGTGGGGCACCACCGGCATCGGCTATAATGTGAACAAAATTAAAGAACGCATGCCTGACGCACCGCTTGATTCATGGCGCATGGTTTTCGATCCGGCGGTCATTTCAAAATTCAAAGATTGTGGCGTGATGTTTCTCGACGCGCCTGATGAAGTCATACCGGCAGCTTTGAATTATCTCGGCAAAGATCCCAATTCCCGGACACCCGAGGATTTTGCTGCCGCCGAAGAGCTTTTGAAAAAGGTTCGTCCTTTTGTTAAAAAATTCCACTCTTCCGAATATATCAATGCGCTCGCTAATGGTGACGCCTGTCTCGTGATTGGTTGGTCCGGTGATATCAAACAGGCCGCAAGCCGCGCGGAAGAAAAGAGCAAGACCCAAAAAGATCCAAAGAAGAAAGTTGAAGTCGGTTACATCATTCCAAAAGAAGGTGCTGGCACATTCTATGACAATTTGACGATCCCGAAGGATGCGAAGAATATTGATGAAGCCTATGCGTTCATCGATTATCTGTTGCGTCCGGAAGTGATTGCGAAAGCGTCGAATGCGATCTCTTACGCCAATGGAAATATCGACTCACAAGCCTTCATTGATAAGGCCATCTTGGAAGACAGAAGCGTTTTCCCTGATGAAGCCACAATGAAGAAGCTCTTCACAGTGTTGCCCATCACCGATCAAAAAGTGCAACGTGAAGCGACACGAATCTGGCGCGACATTAAACGTAAGCAATAATGAATAAGAAAAGGCCCGATCACAATTCGGGCCTTTTCCTTGAACCGGCTTCACCGTCGCATAGGTAAAATCAAAAATAAGAGCGTCAAATGTCCGCGAAAACACTCGGTGCCGTTCGTCGAAAATTTGCACCTTGGGATGACCCCTCAGCGACGCCTTTAATTGAGATCCGCAATCTCACCAAACGCTTTGGCGACTTTACCGCTGTCGACAATGTATCGCTCAAAATCTATGAGCGCGAATTTTTTGCCCTGCTCGGCCCCTCGGGCTGCGGCAAGACAACTCTCATGCGCATGTTAGCCGGCTTTGAAGATCCGACCGCGGGAGAGATTCTCATCGGCGGACAAAGCATGAATTCGATCCCGCCGCATAAAAGACCTGTAAACATGATGTTCCAATCCTATGCGCTCTTTCCGCATATGAGTGTTGAGAAGAACATCGCCTTCGGTCTTGAGATGGATAAATTACCAAAGAGTGAGATCGAAACGCGCGTAAAAGACATGCTGCGTCTCGTGAAACTCGAGCCCTTCGCCTCACGCAAACCGCATCAGCTTTCAGGGGGGCAAAGGCAACGCGTGGCGTTAGCGCGCGCACTCGCCAAAAGACCGAAAGTTCTTCTTCTCGATGAGCCGCTTGGCGCGCTTGATAAAAAGCTACGCGAAGAAACACAATTCGAATTGCTTGACCTTCAAATGCAATTGGGGATGACCTTCATCATTGTCACCCACGACCAAGACGAAGCCATGACCATGGCGGACCGGATCGCCGTGATGGATAAAGGTCAATTCATCCAGATCTCGCCGCCAGCCGAACTTTATGAACAACCGCATACAAAATATATTGCGGATTTCATTGGTGACATCAATCTGATCGAAGGCCGTGTGACCCATAATGAACGCGGTCGCGTCACGCTTGATAGCGATATGACCGGTGGACGCATTGATGTCCACGCTGAAACAATGGCGGGACTTGGCGATAAAGCCTGGTTCGCGCTTCGACCCGAGAAAGCCTCGCTCTCGCTTTTGCCACCGAATGATCCGACAACCAATTGTGCGCGCGGAACCGTTTGGGATATTGGTTATGTGGGCGATCTCTCCGTTTATCATATTCGCCTTGATCAGGGCGGAACAATGCGCGCATCCATTGCCAACACAAGCCGCGTGGTTGAGCGACCCATAACATGGGAAGATCAGGTCTATCTCACATGGACGCCCGACTCAGGCGTCATCCTTGTGAAGTGAGAGATAAAGATGGCGCGCCACACCAATAATCGCTGGATCGTCACCTTCATCCCCTATCTATGGATGCTGGCGCTGTTTCTCATTCCCTTTCTGATTGTTCTCAAAATTTCATTTTCGGCGACGGTCATTGCTCAACCTCCCTATGAGCCTGTCTTTGATTTTTTGAATGACAGCTGGACCGAAAGCGTTGAGAAATTCAAGTCACTCGGTCTTGATAATTATGCGCGCCTGTTCTCGGATTCGATCTATATCTCTTCTTATCTGTCTTCGCTTTGGATCGCCGCATCATCGACCTTTATGATGCTCTTCATCGCCTATCCGATCGCCTATGGCATGGCGCGTGCACCAAAATCCATTCGCCCCACCCGTCTATATCGGCATTCTTTATTCTTATCTGCCCTTCATGGTGTTGCCGCTTTATTCCACGCTTGAGAAAATGGATGAGAGCCTTGTTGAAGCAGCCAAAGATCTCGGCTGCACGAATATCGGCGCTTTCTGGCGAGTAACATTCCCTCTCTCGCTGCCCGGTGTGATTGCCGGAAGTTTCTTGGTGTTTATTCCGGTTGTTGGTGAATTTGTAATTCCTGATCTTCTTGGTGGGTCCGATACGGTGATGATCGGTAAAACCATGTGGGAGGAATTTTTTAACAATCGTGACTGGCCTGCGGCTTCAGCTGTGGCAATTGCGCTTTTGATTGTGCTCATGATCCCGATTGTGATTTTCCAATCGAATGAAGCGCGCCAGCAGGAGACACGATGATGCGGCGGCTTTCGGCGTTTAACCTCGTCTCTCTGACTCTGGGCTTTGCCTTTCTTTATCTGCCGATCCTCATTCTCGTACTTTATTCATTCAATGCCGGGCGGTCCGTTGCCGTTTGGGGCGGATGGTCTACAAAATGGTATTCATCTGTTTTTGAGAATGAACAATTACTCGACGCCGCTTGGGTCACCCTGCAAGTCGGTGTCGTTTCAGCCACTGTGGCAACCATCCTCGGAACGATGGCCGCTATAACCCTTGCGCGCTATGGCCGTTTTTTTGGCCGTACGCTTTTTTCCGCAATGGTCTATGCGCCGCTCGTCATGCCCGAGGTGATCACGGGCCTATCATTGCTGCTGCTTTTTGTGGCGATCAATCTTGATCGCGGATTTTGGACGATTGTTCTTTCCCATATCACATTCACAATGTGTTTTGTCGCCGTCGTTGTGCAATCAAGGTTATCGACATTTGATCGTTCTATTGAAGAAGCGGCCATGGATTTGGGATGCACGCCCTTTAAAACTTTTTTTCGCATTACTTTGCCGATCATTTTACCGGCCGTCATTTCCGGCTGGATGTTGGCCTTTACGCTCTCGCTTGACGATCTTGTCATAGCCAGTTTTACAACCGGACCGGGTGCCACCACTTTGCCGATGAAAATCTATTCCGATGTGCGGCTTGGCGTAAAACCGGAAATCAATGCGGTATGCTCTTTGATGGTCGCTGTTGTGACGATCACCGTCATTATTGCTTCGATCATGACCAAGCGCCAGGAAGTTGAACGCGAACGCGCCGAACGCGCAGCCCTTGCGGGACGATAGATCATGCCCCTCTATCCTCGCTTTATGGATTTAACTGAATCGATTGCGCTGGATACGCCAATCGCGAAAGACCGCCTTACACGCGGTCAGCCAAAATCTGGCACAGTTTCAACATCAGAGAACAATGATAAAAAATTCTTTTGCGGGCAATGGGCGGCCGAAGCAGGCGCCTGGCGCGTCTCTTACACGGAAGAAGAATTATGCGTCATCCTCTCGGGCTCTGGGAAACTCATTGCTGAGGATGGCACAATCTTTACCTTCAAAGCCGGTGACGCCTTTGTGATCCCCTCGGGCTTTAAAGGACTCTGGGACAATGCGGAACGGGTAAGAAAAATCTACGCGATTGTCGAATAGATTAATAAACGATAGAGAAACGAAAATGACTTACGCGTTCTGGCGTGATGTCCGGAGACCATGATGAGTGACAAATTAACTGAAGAAGCAGCGAATTTTCTAAAAGCCTATCCTGACACCAAATTCATCGACACTTTCATGATGTCGATTTCGGGTCAGACTTTGGGCAAGCGAGAATCCATCAAGGATCTCGAGCGCATCTTCAAATCGGGTGTAACTTTCTCTGCCTGCGCGGCTCTCCTCGATGTGAGAGGCCACGGTCATGACGCTGCGAAATTGGGCGGCACGGATGGCGATCCTGATGCTGTGGGTTTTCCGGTTCGCGGATCTCTGGTGCCCGTGCCTTGGGCGCATGCGCCGACTGCGCAATGTATATTGTCTATGCGTGATGTGAAAACACAGGAAGATCTCTGGTTTGATCCGCGCAAAATTTTAAGCGATGTTGTTAAGGCGCTTCATGCCGATGGCTATCGTCCGGTCGTTGCTTGTGAGCTTGAATTCTATATCATCGATAGCGAAAGAACGCCTGAAGGCGGGATCAAACCCGCAAAACTTCTTCGAACCAAAGCGCAACCACGCGTCGCTCAAAATCTGGGCGTGGATGCGGTTGAAGATTATGCGACGTTTGTAACCGCAATTGAGCGCGCTGCTGCGCTTCAAAATATTCCCGCGACCACGGCGGTGGCGGAATATGGTTTAGGGCAATTCGAAATCAATCTTCATCATAGTGATGATCCGGTGAAAGCGGCCGATGACGCAGTGTTGCTTCGCCGCCTTATTCGGGGTGTGGCGCGGGCGCAAGGCCATGATGCGACCTTTATGGCCAAGCCCTATCTCGAAGAACCGGGCAATGGGCTTCATATACATGTAAGCCTTGTTGATGCCGCGGGAAACAATCTCTTTGGTGCCGATGGTGGTGACGCACTGCTTGGTCATGCGATCGCGGGCTTACAAAAAACATTGGCAGAATCATTTGCCTTCTTTGCTCCGAATTTTTCTGCTTTCCGTCGCTTTGAACCATGGAATTTTGTGCCCGTGAACGCGCATTGGGGACCCAATAATCGTTCCGTCGCTTTGCGCATTCCCCACAGCGATGCGAAAGGGCGCCGTATTGAACATCGCGCTTCTTGCGCCGATGCCTCACCGCATCTTGCGATGGCAGCCGTTCTTGCGGGACTTCATCATGGCATCCGCAACAAGTTACAACCTTCGCAACCCATTGAACTCAGTCGCGCCGATACGATTGCACCACCGCGCGGATTTAAAACGCCCGCGTCACATCTTCACGCGGCGCTTGATGATCTTGTTAAAGCGAAACGGATCACGGATACGATTCCTACACGCTTTCTCAAAGCCTATCGCGACACCAAACGCGGCGAGTTCAATGAATTGTTCGAACGTCCAACGCCCCGCGAATATGATTTCTATCTTTGATCAGTTTTGGGTCAAAAATTCTTCCGCCACCGCAAGGGCGGAAGAAATCGCCTGATGCATATCAAGATAGGCATATAAACCCGTTCGACCGATGAATTTCATGCGTGAAGGGGTCAGCGCCTGATAGGATTTGTAGAGCGTGCGATTGAGACCCGCACGATCTTTCACAGGATAATAGCGCTCATAATTATTCTCATGATCCGCACAGGGCTCCTCAAAAGTGAGGCTTGTGAAATTTTGCGCCTCGCCATGATCGGGGAAATTTTTCCATTCCGTTACGCGTGTCATTGGCCCGTCATGCGTGAAATTGATCACGGAGAAAGGCGACATTCGTGGCGCAGGCACATCAAAATGATGAAAACGGATTGAACGATAGGGCAAACGCCCTAATTGAAAATCAAAATATTCGTCAATCGGCATTGCATTAAAACAAAAATCAAACGCTTCCTCCTGGCCGTAAGAATAGGGAGCCGACAAAGCCACAGAGATGGATTTGTGTCTCAAAATCTCACCAACAAATTGCGTATATCCGCCGAGAGGAAAGCCCACAAAAGTGTCATGTGGAAAATAATCATCTGGCGCATCCGGTGTAATCGGAACACGAGATAAAATAGAGGGATCGAGTTCTTCAATAGAAAGACCCCACATTTTTTTAGTGTAAGGCCTGTAAAAAACATCGATCACGCGATCAGCTGGCACATGGATCAAGGTTTCCCGATTAACCGGCAAAGGGACATGGATGCCATTTTCAAGCTGGGCACGAACGCGATGTCGGTAGGGTGTCCATTCAGCGAAACGTTTTACATAAGAAATTACTTTCTCATTCGACGTATGGAAGATATGAGGCCCGTAACGGTGGACTCGGATGCCATGCGCATTGACGAAGTCACAACAATTACCGGCGATATGATCGCGCTTTTCGATAAAATGAACCTGGTGCCCAGCTTCCGCAAGCGCTCTGCCGAGCACTGCCCCGTAAAGTCCTGCGCCAACAATCAGGATTTTCATAAAGCGCCAACCTCAGGCTCTAACGCAAAATCTCTGGAGCAAAAAAATTAAATTTCACTTGGAACAAAAATTCATCCCGCTCCGTCGCAATGCGTGCGTGATAGCGCTGTTGGGCTGAAAAGGCCTTATCTGGATCGGTAAGTGCCTGTTTCACGCGCTCATAAAGCGAACCATTCGAAACATCGGTCGATGTAAAAAGGAAAAATCGATCAAGAGGATGATCCATATGAAATGCGGCTGCCCCGCGCTCATGCAAGAAAACAATATTGCCTGAAAGCGACGCCTCGCGAGGGACGCGGTCTTTGCCTGGATGATGTCCAAAATCAATATAGATTTGTGACTTTTTTAAAGTCTCATGCACCGCATCCGGCGTCATATTCTCTATGGGCACCCGATAAAGGTCCGGATGCGAATCAAAAAACACCGAGGCAAGCGCGCCGCCTTTACGCGGGAAATAGGTAATCGATTGATCACGGGTTAGCGATTTTAACGTCTGATGAAAGCGCTGCGCAGTGTAATCAGCAAGCGGATAGATTTTTTTTGCGCCGCCTTTTGTCAAAAAATCTCGCGCGTAGTCGGATTGATAAAAATGAAGAAGATGCGGTGTGAGAAAAAACTGCTGCCTATGGCTCTCATAAGACAAAGCCGGAGATTTGATCAAAGCGTTATCAACCGAGAGCCACCAGATCGCTTGCGTAAACGGGCGCTGTGCCATCGCCCATCCAATCACCGGTTCTGGAAAAATCACCAGCGAACGCGACGTCAAAGGAATACGCGCCGCTGTGAATGAGCGATAATCCCGATAAGCTGATGGTGTCGGCGAACCCGTAAAGGAACAATGGATGATCGTATCTTCGATGGAAATGCCCATTTGAGCGCCGTAATAGGCGATGACAACTTCTCCACCAAGGCTGGCAATGGCATCTGACAATTGGTGAATCGCTTCTGGCCCGCCAGAAACAGCCATCGGACACAAGAGAACAACCCGGTCATAAATGGGTTTGAGATTCGAATCAGAAATAACACTCTCCTTACGCTAGGTGATCTTCCCTAGCGTCAAGAGATTCCGAGGTCAAGAAATCGAAAAAGCTTGTAGGGCCGTGGTTAAAACCGGTTTAATGCCTTGTCGCGCTCAAAAACTGCTTCAAACGCTCGGATTTTGGCGAGCCTATGACCTCGCGCGGCGGACCCTTTTCTTCAATTTGACCCTTGTGGAGAAAGACGATTTCGCTTGCCACATCGCGGGCAAAACCCATTTCATGGGTCACAACAAGCATCGTCCGCCCCTCTTCGGCGAGTTTGCGCATCACTTGCAAGACTTCGCCAACGAGTTCAGGATCAAGCGCTGAGGTCGGCTCATCAAAAAGCAATACGCTTGGCTCCATCGCAAGAGCCCGCGCAATCGCCGCGCGTTGCTGCTGCCCACCAGACAAATGATTCGGATAGAAATTGCGCTTCTCGGCGATACCGACTTTCGCCAACAAGATTTCCGCGCGCTCTATCGCCTCTTTGCGTGGAAGGCCTAACACATGGATCGGCGCTTCAATGACATTTTCCAAGATGGTACGGTGAGTCCATAAATTGAAACTCTGAAACACCATCGCAAGTTTTGAACGAATCCGCTCCACTTGTTTCATATCTTCGGGCTTGGCCGTGCCATCATGAAGCGGTTTCATCCTGATCAACTCGCCATTGACATAGACGCGACCCGAATTCGGTGTCTCAAGCAGATTGATGCATCGGAGCAGGGTCGATTTGCCCGAACCTGAAGACCCGATCATCGCGATCACGTCACCGGTGCGCGCTTCAAGCGAAACGCCCTTTAAGACTTCGACCGCACCAAATTTTTTGTGAAGATCTTCGACTTTCAACGTCGTATCCATCATGATTATCCTTACGCCGGTGCCAGTCGATGACGGTTGATGCGTCGTTCAACGATCATCATCAAGCGCGTCAGCACAAAAACCATGAGTATATAGAGTATGCCGGCGGCGATCAGCGGCTCATAGACTCTAAAGGTCACTTTTTGGATTTGCCGCGCGGTTCCCATCACTTCCCATACCGTGATCAATGAAGCGAGTGATGTCGCTTTCAAAAGCAAAATCGTTTCCCCTGTCATGGTCGGCAGACAAATCTGGATCGCACGCGGCAAGGTTACGCGCCAAAAAATCAACGCGGATGAAAAGCCAAAAGCACGCGCCGCTTCAATTTCGCCCTTCGGCACCGCCATAATCGCACCACGCAAAATCTCGCCGGTGTATCCTGCCGTGTTCAAAGAGAAAGCAAAGATCGCGTACCAAAACCCATCGCGCAAATAGGGCCAGAGAAAACTTTTCTGCACCCAAGTTCCAGGAAAAAATTCGCCAAGCCCATAATAAATCAAATAGGTTTGCGCGAGAAGCGGCGTTCCCCGCATCACAAAGATATAGAAAAGGCTCGGATAGCGCAGATAAAAATGGGGCGAAAGTGAACCGACGGCCACCGGCAAAGCCAGCGTGTTGCCGATGATTGCCGATAGAAATGTCAAAATGAGCGTGACAGGGACGGCCGCAAGGAGCGTTGGGACAATTTCGATGAAGAGGGCCAATGACTCATCCATGGCACACCCCTACCGATAACCGCGATTAACGCGTGCTTCGAGCATTTTGATCACAATCATCGAAATGATCGTGATCGCCAAAAACAAAATCGCAGCAACAGAATAGAAGAAGCCATAATGTTTCGTGACCGCGGAAGCGCGGTAACCCATGAAAAGAAGATCTTGCGTGTTACCTAATACACTGATGAGGGATGAATCTTTTGTGGCGGAAAGCCAAAGATTGCCCATGCCCGGCAAAGCGTAGCGCAACATCTGCGGTAGGATCACGCGACGCAAAATCAGAAATCGTGACATGCCGCAAGCTTTCGCGGCTTCAATCTGGCCATTCGGAATGGAAAGGATGGCGCCGCGCATGACTTCGGTCATATAAGCGCCGCCAATAAACCCAAGAGCGGCAACAGCAGCAGCAAAGGGATTGATCTCGAAATCGTCAAAATCTTCGCTGATCAAACTTAGTATAAATTTGATCGCATCAGCACCAGAAAAATAAATTAGCAAGAGAAGCAAAAGTTCAGGCAAGGCCCGCACAAGCGTTGTGTAAAGATCAGCGACACCGCGTGCCACTTTTGAATTGGATAATTTCGCACCGGCTCCGATCAATCCCAAAACAAGAGAGATGCAGTAAGCGGCCACTGAGACTTCGACAGTAACGACGAGTCCTTCAACAAAGCGCATGCCCCATCCATCGGGGCCAAAACTCAGAAGAGAAAAGAGAGAGGCCTGGTCCATTTTTGACCAATTGCCCTTTCACAAGAGAAAGACCGCGACGGATGACCGCCGCGGTCTATAATCTTAATCAATCACCATAGATGTTGAAGGTGAAATATTTCTTGGCAATTGCGTCATATTCGCCCGACGCACGAACAGCCTTGATCGCGGCGTTGATCTTGTCCTTGAGCTTCGTGTCATTCTTGCGAAGGCCCGCACCCGCGCCGACACCGAAGATCGGATCAGCTGGCACGATCAGCTTCGCACCGATACCCTTGGCGGCATTGGCTTTAACGAAGTCATCAGCAGCAACGGAGTCGAGAAGCGCATAGTCAATACGACCAGCAACGAGATCGGCATTGTGATTGTCGGCGGTGTCATAGACTTTCACCGTCGCATCCTTGAAATATTTAGCAGCATAGTCGGCGTGAATGGTCGCAGTCTGCACACCGATGGTCTTACCCTTCAGATCAGCCGGATTGGCAATCTTGCCGCCTTTGCCATCTGGATTATCAACCACAGTCACATTCGGTGCGTCTTTCGTGCCGATGATTTCAGCGGGTGAATTGTAGTATTTATCCGAGAAGTCGATGACCTTCTTACGCTCATCGGTAATCGACATCGAGTTGAAGATCATGTCGATCTTCTTACCGTTGAGCGCGGGGATCAATCCATCCCATGCGATAGAGACGATTTTGCAATCTGCATCCATCTGCTTGCAAAGCGCTGCAAGAAGGTCGATTTCAAAACCTTCCCACTGATTTTTTGCGTTGAGCGAGGTGAAGGGCGGATAGGCTTCGGGCGAAATACCGACGCGGATTTTATCCTTCGCGATGGCTGATGTGGCCAGAGCCAGCGAAGCAACGACCACTGCACTCTTAATGATTGATTTGAACATGTCTCTAATCCCCCTTCTGGAACTTCGGCCCTCCCGCCGCATCGGCGGATCTATAAGCGGAGCCGTATGAATGATTTATTCCACTCCTTTCGGCGTTGAACAAGGCCCCCGCCCCCGATTTGCACCCAAGCGAGCGCATTTCCACGGGTTGAGCTTCAGCGGGGTCAGGGCTATGGCTCTGCCCTCATGCTGAAACAGGAGTACATAATGCGGTTTGCGGCACGGGTAGACCATCTAGGCGGCGGCTCGGTCAGAGCCTGGGACATCCATAATGCGGGAAAAGATGCGCTTGCCCGGGGTGAGAATGT
>RFZR01000051.1 GCA_009920595.1 Alphaproteobacteria bacterium
ATGCGAAGCAATCCAGTTGATATTGCAGAAAGAGCCTGGATTGCTTCGTCGCTTTGCTCCTCGCAATGACGGTGTGATTACTTCAATGCCGGATTAATCGTCTTGCAGGCATCAATGAGGCTCTGCACCGATGCGGTTGATTTTGCGAAAGCGGCTTTTTCATCAGGCTTCATGCGCAGCTTCACAATGCGCTCGACACCTTTTGCGCCGATCACAATCGGAACGCCGACAAACATATCTTTCACGCCATAGCCGTTTGAAATATGTGCTGCGCAAGGCAACACCCGCTTTTGATCCTTGAGATAGGATTCAGCCATCGCAATGGCAGACGCTGCCGGCGCATAATAGGCCGAGCCGGTCTTCAAGAGATTGACGATTTCACCGCCGCCCTTGCGTGTGCGCTCGACAATCGCGTCAAGACGCTCTTGCGTTGTCCATTTCATCTTCACGAGATCAGGCAGCGGAATGCCGGCAACCGTCGAATAGCGCACCATCGGCACCATGTCGTCACCATGACCACCGAGTGTCATGGCGGACACGTCTTTCACCGAGACTTTGAATTCTTCGGCGAGGAAATGACGGAAGCGTGCGGAGTCGAGCACACCGGCCATCCCGACAATTTTTTTCGGGTTGATGCCGGAGAATTTCTGCAAGGCCCACACCATCGCATCGAGCGGGTTGGTGATGCAGATGACAAAGGCTTTTGGTGCATATTGCTTGATGCCCGTGCCAACCGCTTCCATGACCTTGAGATTGATGCCCAAAAGATCGTCGCGGCTCATGCCGGGCTTGCGCGGCACGCCGGCCGTGACGATCACCACATCGGCGCCCGCAATCGCTTCGTAGTTGGACGCACCCAAATAACCGGCATCAAAGCCATCGACCGGAGCGGATTCGGCAATATCAAGGCCTTTGCCCTGAGGCACGCCATCCGCGATGTCAAAAAGAACGATGTCGCCCAACTCCTTGAGACCAGCGAGATGGGCGAGCGTGCCGCCAATTTGTCCCGATCCGATCAATGCAATTTTCTTGCGTGCCATGTCCGCTATGTCCTTCCATCCACTCTGTCGTTCGAGGCCCCGAGCATCTCGTGGTCCCTTCTTTTATGAGCGCGTGATACCGATCCCCCCATTTTCGGGCAAGTTGGCCAAAAGATGGAATTTTAGGCAATGAGCCAGCGGATTGGCGCATCTCGCTACCTCTATAAGCGATATTATCTCGATATTTCAGATTGTTAAAGGAAACGACTCAAATTGTCGCCAACCCGGAACGAGTCACAAATTTTAATGACAAATTACAAAATTTGAAATTTGTAACACAATTTTTAGGCGATTTTCAGCTACGCCGCCCGATATGATCAAGGACAGCCGTCGTCACAGACCCAAGCCGTAATTCAAGAGAACGCCGGGGCGTCTCCGCGTCATGGTACAAAGTGGACGGGTTTAGAAAGCGGTAAAGCGCATCAAGCACGAAAGTGAGCGCTTTCTCCCGGCTACCCGGGGCAAAGGCGCCACCGCTTTGCCCTTCCTCTAAAATCCGGTCGATGAGCATCCGAATTTTTGCCCGATGCTGGCGCGCCGGTGGTCGGCTTCCCTCAAAGGCCTCAACAAAAAGCTCAAAGAGCCGAGGCTCGTCATCAAGCCGATCGCGATAGGCGCGTAACAAAGCAAAAATCATACGTTCAAGCTTGTCACGCGCCGGATCAGGCGCATCCGCAATTTCGCCCAAACGCGCTTCAATGGATTTAATCCATTGCGACGTAATGGCATCAAAGAGCGCTTCTTTGGTTTCATAATGGCGATAAACATTCGCATGAGTCATCGCGGCACGTCGCGCAACGGCTACAACCGTCACGCGGGAAAGACCATAGGAACGCACTTCTTCGATCGCAGCGGCGAGAATGCGCTGGGCCGTCGCTTCTGTTGGTTGTGTGTCAATCATGATCAATCACTCTCATGATTGAACCTCGCTTAACGCGGCTTCAACCGCCCGTGCGCCATGGGGCAAAGCGCGATAAGAATTTGACTGCATCTCGATCAGCCTTGACACAGTTCTTTCAAATTCGAAGGCTTCTCGTCCATCACTTGCTCTATAAAGAGACACAGGATCACTTGCAGCGGATATAAAGACTCTCACGCTCCGATCATAAAACGCGTCAATCAGAGCAATGAAACGCTTTGCTTCATTATGATTTTCGGCTGATATAACTGGAACGTGATCAATGAATACCGTGTGGAATGTATCGCCAATCGCAATGAAATCATTGGCGCCCAGCGCTTTCTTGCATAAATCAGCATAATCAAAACGAGCAACCCCATTGGCAGTCAACGGGATCGTTAGATTATGTCCCAGCACATCAAGTGTTGTTGAAACTATTTTGTGATCGCGTGTAAAAGCGTTGAATAAGCTGTCCATCATACGCGATGCGCTTTCATCATCCGGGCAAAAATAGGTCTGATCTAAACTGATCTTGTCAAGACGATAATCATGCGGCGCATCAAGTTCAACGATGGTCACTGAGGCTTTTAGGATATCAATAAAAGGCAGAAAGAGCGCACGGTTGAGTCCGCCTTCATAAAGATCGCCCGGTTCGATATTTGAGGTCGTGACAAGCACCAAACCATTTTCGAACAAAGCGCCAAAGAGTCGTGCCAAGATCATCGCGTCAGCGATATCGGTTACTGAAAACTCATCAAGACAAAGAAGCGTGATTTCATCTGCAATTGCACGAGCGACGGGTAGTATTGGATCGCTGTCTCTTACATCACCCTTTTTCACACGCAGTCGATAATCATGAATGCGTTGATGAATATCCGCTATGAAGGTTTGAAAATGCATCCGGCGCTTTCGCGAGATCGGTGCGCTTTCAAGCATTAAATCCATGAGCATGGTTTTGCCGCGACCAACCGAACCCCACAGATAAAGTCCCTTGGGCATCCGTGGCTTACGGCCAAAAAGCCAGCTGAGCCCCGCCTTTTGTGAGGGTAGGGCCGCAAGCTCACCGCAAAGCCGATCAAGATGAGCGAGCACCATGATCTGCGCCGGATCGCGATCAATTTCACCCAAGCCGACGAGCTGCTCATAAGCAGCGCTCGGCAATTTAAAGTCTCGCCGACTCATTTGTTAAATCCTTAGTCGAGCCGGATCATGCATGCCCCCACGCGCGGAGCAAGTCATCCCACCAAAGAGACGTCGCTGTCTCGCCCGGTGAACTGGAGTCTCTTTGAATACGTAACTCCTTGAGAATTTGGAGTATCTATTATGCCTATTGCCGCCTGGTGCCTTATGTTCGTGACGCTAATGCCTGTCCTCGTTGTTGGTTATGCGAAAAGTGGCGGCGTTTATGATAATCATAATCCACGTCAAGGCCTTGATCGCTTGGCGGCCAAGAAACGCCGCGCTTATGACGCGCATTTGAATTGTTATGAGGCACTGCCCGTCTTCATTGCTGCACTCTTTGTCGCTGTTTGGACTGAAGGGCCACAAACCATGGTCGACGGTTTGGCTATCGGATTCGTGCTGTTCCGCGTGCTCTATGTTCTAGCCTATATCACCAATCAAGCGACATTACGCTCGGCCGTGTGGAGTCTGGCTTATCTTTGCGCGATTGGACTCTTTATCTCGAGCTTTTGGGCGCCCGTATAAGCCTCACGGGCGGATCTGACCCGATCCATAAACGCGATATTTAAACGAGCACAGTTGATCAATGCCAACGGGACCGCGCGCGTGCATGCGGCCGGTTGCGATTCCGATTTCAGCACCAAAGCCAAATTCACCGCCATCGGCAAATTGTGTCGATGCATTATGAAGAACAATGGCTGAATCGACACGATTTAAAAACTCATCAGCAGCGGCTTGATCACTGGTAATGATCGACTCCGTATGGTGTGAACCATATTGACTGATATGCGTGATGGCTTCTTCAAGCCCCTTTACAATTTTTACAGAGATGATGGCGTCAAGATATTCAGTGCGCCAATCTTCTTCCGTTGCCGCCGTAACACGCGGGTCGATTTTCTGAACAATCTCATCGCCTCTTATTGCACAGCCTCTGGCAAGCAGCGATTGAATAAGCATTGGCAAATGTATGTTCACAACGGCCTGATCAATGAGAAGCGTTTCCGCCGCGCCGCAGACGCCCGTGCGTCGAAGCTTGGCATTCAGGATGATACGTTCAGCCATTGCAAGATCCGCTTTAGCATGAACATAGACATGACAGATGCCTTCAAGATGCGCGAATACAGGAACGCGCGCTTCGTCTTGCACGCGGGCCACAAGGGCTTTCCCCCCACGTGGAACAATCACATCAATCGTACCATTTAAACCGGATAACATCAGCCCAACAGCATCACGATTCTTTGTTGGCACAAGTTGAATCGCATCTTCCGGAAAGCCGACGCTCTTAAATCCCATACGCATCGCCTCGGCAATCAGTGAGGATGTACGAAAACTTTCCGAGCCAGCGCGGAGAATGGCTGCATTGCCGCTTTTCACACAAAGAGCTGCGGCATCGGCAGTCACATTCGGACGACTTTCAAAGATGACGCCGACGACACCGAGTGGTGTCGCCACGCGCTGAAATCGTAATCCATTCGGTTGCGTCCATTCGGCAAGAATTTGACCGACTGGATCATGCAGAGACGCTACATCATCTATCGCCGTTGCAATCGCTTCGAGCCGCACTTCATCCAACGTCAAACGATCAAGAAAAGCACCTTTGGTTCCGCGCGTTTCTGCCTCATTTACGTCTTCACGATTGGCCTGCAAGATTTTCTGTTTGGACTTTCGAATTTCTGCGGCTGCCGCACGAAGAGCGGATGATTTTAACTCATTCGAAGCGGTCGCGATGATGCGTGACGCCGCACGGGCCTTTTCACCCATCTCAAGCATTAGCGCTTTGAGAGCCTGCTGATCATGATGTTCAGATTCACCACTCATGATCAGCCCACTCCCAAAGCCATATCGTCGCGATGGATGAGTTCGGCGCGGCCTGCATAACCGAGAATTTTCTCGATGTCGCGTGAGGAGCGTCCTGCGAGTAAAGCGGCTTCCGTTGAATCATAACCGATCAAACCGCGCCCCAATTCGCCACCATCGGGCGCGCGCATCACAACGGCGTCACCACGTTCAAAAACACCTTCGATTCTTTTTACACCTGCAGGCAGAAGACTTTTGCCCGATCGTATGGCTTCCGTCGCACCAGTATCCAGAAACAAAATACCTTTTGGTTCAAGTACACCGGCAATCCAAGTCTTGCGTGCGGATACGGGCGTTGAACCCGTCAAAAACCAAGTGCAGGGGCCTTTGTCTTCAATGCGTTTGATCGGATGGAGCACGCGACCATCGGCAATGATCATATGCGTGCCGCCGGTTGTCGCAATTTTTGCGGCCTCAACCTTTGTTCTCATACCTCCGCGCGACAAATCAGAAGCAGCGTCACCGGCCATAGCTTCAATCTCGGCAGTAATGCGCGGCACAAGCGGAATGAGTTTCGCATTCGGATCTTTTGCAGGCGGCGCGTTGTAAAGCCCATCAATATCAGAAAGCAGAATGAGAAGATCAGCACCCGCCATGGTTGCCACTCGTGCAGCTAAGCGATCATTATCGCCATAGCGAATTTCAGTTGTGGCGACGGTGTCATTTTCATTCACCACAGGAATGGCTTTGAGATCAATGAGTCGGCCAATGGTCGCGCGCGCGTTCAAATAACGCTGCCGTTCCTCCGTATCACCCAAAGTAACGAGAATTTGTCCGGTTGTGATTTTATGTTTGCTGAAGACTTCAGCCCAGGCGCGCGATAATTCGATCTGCCCCACAGCAGCGGCAGCTTGACTTTCTTCAAGTTTCAAAGGACCGCGCGGTAATTTTAAAACACCGCGCCCCAGCGCAATCGCGCCGGATGATACAACAACAATGTCGACACCCTTTTTAGCGAGCGCAGAAAGATCCTCCCCAAGTGCGCTGAGCCATTCGGTCTTCAAACCCGTCGTTGGATCGACAAGAAGTGATGAACCAACTTTAACAACGATCCTGTTGAATTTTGAAAAATCAGGACGTTTGCTCATGGGTGCCACGCCTTCTCTTCTGCGCTCACCTCCGCATCGCCGTTGCGATTATTATCAATGATGACAGCAAGTGCCCTTAGGATTTCTGTGACGCCTTTGTTCGAAGCTGCAGAAACGAGAAGCGGTTCTTTCTTCGCGGCGCGTTTCAATTTTGCCTTTTGCTCTTTCAAAATCTCAGGCGTTACCGCATCAATTTTTGAGAGCGCGACGATTTCAGTCTTATCTTCCAGCCCATGGCCATAGGCATCGAGTTCAGCGCGAATGATTTTATAGGCTTTGCCGGCATCCTCGCCCGTTGCATCAACAAGATGAAGCAACACGCGACAGCGTTCGACATGGCCTAAGAAACGATCACCAAGACCATGACCTTCATGAGCGCCTTCAATCAAACCAGGAATATCAGCGAGTACAAATTCGCGACCATCAATGCGCACGACGCCAAGGCCCGGATGCAAAGTCGTAAAAGGATAATCAGCGATCTTAGGCTTTGCGGCTGTTACCGTGGCAAGAAAAGTTGATTTACCGGCATTCGGTAATCCAACAAGGCCCGCATCCGCGATGAGTTTCAAGCGCAACCAGATCCAGCGCTCTTCACCGGGCAATCCCGGGTTCGCATGACGCGGTGCGCGATTTGTTGACGTTGTAAAATAGGCATTGCCGAAACCGCCATTGCCGCCTTTTGCGAGCGTAACACTTTGGCCGATTTCGGTGAGATCAGCGATCAGCGTTTCGCCATCTTCATCAAAAATCTGCGTACCTTTGGGCACCTTTAAAACAATATCCGCGCCTTTACCACCGGCACGATTTTTTCCCATGCCATGGCCGCCGGGCCGCGCTTTGAAATGCTGCTGATAGCGATAGTCGATGAGCGTGTTGAGCCCCTCAACACATTCGACACGCACATCGCCGCCGCGCCCGCCGTCGCCGCCGTCGGGTCCACCAAATTCGATGAATTTTTCGCGCCGGAAGGAGACTGAACCCGCCCCGCCATCGCCGGAGCGGATATAGACTTTGGCCTGATCAAGAAATTTCATGCGCCCTTCCTACAGGAATTTGTAGAAAAAGGGAGCGTGAAAAGCCGTGATTGGGTTAATGGCCGTTTTTGCGAATCGTGAGCGTGACGGAGCCCACCGGGATAAAGCCCAGAAAACTGACCGTTGCGGTGTTCAAAACGGTTTTTTCATCCGTCAATTCAAGCCGATCAACGAAATCGAGGCCAACTCCGCCAAAAGAAGCGACATAACGAAGTATGATTGCGCCTTGGTCCTTTGAGACGGTCGCCGCCACACCGTCACGCGCGGCCTGATAGGACCCATCTTCATTTTTGGTGAAGACCCAGACAACCTTGCCCTTTTCACCATCGGAATAGGTAATGTCCTCATCGAGCGTCAGCACGCGTTGTGCATTGTCCCATTTCCCACGCATCACCACAGTGAGGCCTCGTTCTTGCCCCGTCCATGAGTTGCGGAAGCTGCCTTCAGCTTTCAAAGTGCCACGCAAGAATTGTTCAAGCACAAGTTCTTTGTCCTTCGCGAAACTCGGAACAGCGAAAGCCATAAGAGCGAGAAGAGACAAAGCGAAACGCGTCGTAAGTGATCGTTTCATCATATGATCCTTTAAAAACAGAAATGATTTAATCGAACTACGCTGCGGCACCGAAGCCAGACCACGCACCGCCATTGCGCCAATCGACGCGGGTGATGCGGAAGCAATCGATCACTTCTTCGCGTTGACGCGCTGGCGCAAACCGACTTTCACGACCAACTTCTTGGAAGCCAATTTTGGCAAGAATACGTTTTGATGCCGTATTTTCAGGCTTTACTGTTGCATCAATGATTTCGGCTTTACTCAGCGAAAAGCCGGTTTGTACCATTGATATAGCGGCTTCACTGCCAAAACCTTTTTCCCACTGTGTTGCTGCAATCCAATAACCGATAACCAAATTTTTCGGATTGTCTTCAACACTTGTGAGACTGATCGCTCCAATGACGGAATTCGGCTTTTGCTTGGGCGTGATCACAAGTCCGAGCGCTGTGCCGTTATGATTAGACTCGCGCGTTGAATAAATGAAAGCTTCCGCATGCTCATCGGGATAGGGATGCGGAATGCGGCTCGTCATGTCGGAGATACGGCGATCAGCGAGAGCATTCGCAATCGCGGGCGCATCAGTGAGTTTCGGCCAACGCAGCCAGAGCCGCTGCGTTTCGATCCGATACACATCATCCCGTGTGATGTCTCTGAACATAGTCCGATCCTCCCGATCGATCCGCCTCGGCCGCATGGCACGATTTGGTGACTGAAAAACGACAAAGGGGACGCCGGTTCCCCGACATCCCCGTTTTTCCGTCTTTTGAACGGGACCGGATGGTTTCTTTTCAAGAACCGCATCCGCCGGGGACCTCGAGGGCTCGGCGGGGGTTCTTGTGAAACCGTTCCGCCGTTACTCGGCTGCTTTTCGTGTAACGACCGTTACAAACATCCGGTCATTGGCCTTCTTTTGAAACTCGACCGTGCCCGGTGCGGTTGCAAACAAAGTGTGGTCTTTGCCCATGCCGACATTGGCGCCTGGATGCACTTTCGTGCCGCGTTGGCGGACAATGATGTTGCCGGCAAGAACCGCTTCGCCGCCGAATTTCTTTACGCCAAGGCGGCGGCCGTCTGAGTCACGTCCGTTGCGGGATGAACCGCCTGCTTTTTTGTGAGCCATTGTTTTGCTCCTAAATCTCTGACGCGGGTCCTACAACCCGGGTTATTGCTGACGATCCGATCTTACTCTGCTTCGGCCTTCTTGGCCTTGGCAGCGGGCTTTTTCGCGGCGGGCTTCTTTTCGCCTTCCGCTTTCGGGGCTGCAGCCTTTTTCGCCGCCGGCTTTTTGGCCGGGGCTTCGGCAGCAACCGCCGCGGCTGGAGCCGCCTTCACGGTTGTGGCCACAGGCTTCGGCGCTTCACCCGCTTTATAGATACCGTCGATCCGGATGACCGTCAGCTCTTGGCGATGACCGCGCTTGCGCTTTGAATTCTGGCGACGGCGCTTGAAGAACGAAATCGTCTTCGCCGAACGCGTCTGCTCGATGATCTCACCGGTCACGGCCGCACCCGCAAGGGTCGGCGCGCCGACTTCGGCACCAATCATAAGCACATCGGAGAAAGTGACGGCCGAACCGGCTGTCCCTTCGAGTTTTTC
>RFZR01000052.1 GCA_009920595.1 Alphaproteobacteria bacterium
TTATGGGCGCGGCGTTTCGCGCTCTGTGCCGATGGGCGATGTTGTCGAGCAAATCGCAAAACTTGTTGATCGCGGTCATAAGGAAGCCGTGCTCACGGGGGTTGATCTCACAAGCTATGGACCTGATTTGCCTGGTAAACCCAAACTCGGACAACTCGTCAAAGCGATTTTAAAACATGTACCCGATTTGCAGCGGCTGCGTTTGTCATCGATTGATTCTGTTGAAGCGGATGAAGAACTTACCGAAGCGATTGCCACTGAAGATCGTCTGATGCCGCATCTTCATCTCTCATTGCAATCAGGCGATGATTTGATTTTGAAAAGAATGAAACGCCGTCATCTGCGTGATGATGCCATTCGAATTTGCAGAGACTTGAAAAAGGCACGTCCTGAACTTGTGTTCGGTGCCGATTTGATTGCCGGCTTTCCCACAGAGAGCGATGAGGCTTTTGAAAATTCATTACGCCTCGTTGATGAGTGCGGACTTTCCTTTTTACATGTCTTTCCTTATTCGCCGCGCGTTGGCACACCGGCTGCAAAAATGCCACAGGTGAAATCTGATGTCATCAAGAGCCGTGCAAAGCGTTTGCGTGAAAAAGGGGATGAGGTTTTATCGGCTCATCTCACAAAGCTTGTTGGTACAATCCAAGACGTCCTTGTTGAGCGTGGCGGACTTGCGCGAACAAAATGTTTTACATCCGTTCATGTTGGAGATCATTTTGAAGCGGGAAGCTTCGCAACAGTCAAAATTGCCGCGCATGACGGCAAAAGACTAACGATTTAATTGCACTCGCAATCATTCACGTAAAGCACTTCACGCTTCACGATAGCCACAGGCTTTTAATCGCTCGATCATATGCGGTGGTGGGGGCGCTTCCACGGTAATCGGCGCTTTATTTTTATAAAACGGAATCGTGATGCCGCGCGCATGAAGATGAAGCATCTCGCCCGTTTCTTTGCCGTCACCATAGATGGGATCGCCAAGGATCGGCCATCCCATGGCCTGACAATGAACGCGCAATTGATGCGTCCGTCCGGTTTCGGGTTTTAATTCAAGCCAAGTGAAACCAGCACCACGACCACGAACGATCCAATCCGTTTGCGCAGGCAGGCCTTCCGGATCGGGCTTCATCCACCAGCCCCTAGAGCGATCCATCTTGCCGAGCGGCATATCAATGCGGCCTTGCTCTTCTGCGGGGCCACCTTGCACGATCGCCCAATAGACTTTCTCCATCTTGCTTTCGCGAAAGAGTTTGGAGAGATCATCAAGCGCCTTTCGATGCCGACCGAGAACGAGACAGCCCGATGTATCCTTATCGAGACGATGCGCGAGCATTGGCGGCTGCGGCAGGCCAAACATCAGATGCGGAAAATACTGCTCCATATGATGGCCGCGATGCTTTGCATTCGGATGCGCTTCATGCACCGCGATGCCTGCGGGTTTGTTGATCACCAGCATCATCGCATCACGATAAAGAATACGGCCTTGGATTTCTTCAGGACTCATAAGAGCGCTCTCTAGCTCTTCCGTCCGGGGCTGGAAAGAGTTATCGAGAGGCATGAGTGACGAACCAGAGAAAAAACCCGGCCTGATCGCGCGCCTTTTTGGTGGCGGTGGCGAATTCGCGCCCGCGCCACAAAAAGCCAATTGGTGGCAAAGGCTGAAAGCGGGTCTTCAGCGCTCTTCCGCCTCCATCGGGCAAGGCATCACGGATCTTTTTACCAAGCGCAAACTCGATGCGGCGACGCTCGAAGAGTTTGAAGATGTCTTGATCCGCGCGGATCTCGGCCTTGCGGTCTCAACGCGAATTGTCGAAGCGGTCGGCAAAGGCCGCTATGGCAAAGAGATCAGCGGCGATGAAGTCAAAGCCATTCTCGCCGAGGAAGTCACAAAGAGTCTCATGCCGGTCGCTCACCCGCTTATGATTGATCGCGAGAAGAAGCCTTTTATTTTGCTAATGGTTGGCGTGAACGGCGCGGGGAAAACAACAACCATCGGCAAACTCGCGGCAAAATTTTCATCCGAAGGATTAAAGATCATGCTGGCCGCGGGCGATACATTTCGCGCAGCGGCAATTGAGCAATTGCAAGTGTGGGGGCAGCGTGTGGGTGCGCCTGTGATCACACGTCCGCAAGGGGCTGATGCCGCAGGACTTGTGTTCGACGCGCTTGAAGAAGCCGGTAAAAGCAACAGCGATGTCTTGATGATCGACACCGCAGGTCGATTGCAAAATCGAACCGAACTGATGGCCGAGCTCGAAAAAGTCATTCGCGTGATCAAAAAGAAAGACGCCTCAGCACCCCATGCGGTGTTGCTCGTCTTGGATGCGACGGTTGGTCAAAACGCTTTGTCACAAGTTGAAATTTTCGGCAAAACAGCGGGCGTTACGGGCCTTGTCATGACGAAGCTTGATGGCACTGCGCGCGGCGGCATTCTCGTCGCTCTTGCAGAAAAATTTGGTTTACCGATTCATTTCATCGGCGTGGGCGAAGGCATCGATGATCTTGAACCTTTTGATGCCGCGGAATTTGGCCGCGCCATTGCAGGGTTGGAATAGTTATTCCTCACCCGCTCCGACCGCATAAACACCTTCCGCGCCAATACCGCTTTCAAGCATCAACCTCGCGCGGGCACGTAGTTTTTCTGTTTCGCTTTTTAGCTGACCACATGCCGCAAGAATATCGCGTCCACGAGGCGTTCTTACAGGCGAAGCATAGCCCGCACGAAAAACCGCATCAGAAAATTCTTCAATTCGATCCCAAGAGGAACATTTGTATTTTGTGCCCGGCCAAGGATTGAACGGAATAAGATTGATCTTTGCAGGAATGCCTTTCAGCAAGCGGATTAATTCGCGCGCATCAGAGAGTGAGTCATTCACGCCATCAAGCATCACATATTCGAATGTGATCCGGCGCGCATTTGAAAGGCCGGGATAAGCACGGCACGCTTCAAGCAAATCGCGGATCGGATATTTTCGATTCAAAGGCACGAGTTCATTGCGTAGATCGTCACGCACCGCGTGAAGCGAGATCGCAAGCATGGAGCCAATCTCGTCACCTGCGCGCGGGATCATCGGCACAACGCCGGAGGTTGAAAGCGTGATACGACGACGGGAGAGCGATAGTCCATCGCCATCCATAACAGTCGCCATCGCGTCGCGCACGCCATCGAAATTATAGAGCGGCTCACCCATGCCCATCAGCACGATATTCGAAACCGCACGATCGGCATCCGGCACAAGACCATCAGTCGGTCGTGTTGCGCCCGGCCAGTCGCCCAAACGATCACGTGCAATCATCACTTGCGCAACAATTTCAGCAGCGGTGAGATTGCGAACAAGACGTTGCGTGCCCGTGTGGCAGAAGGAGCATGTGAGCGTACATCCCACTTGTGAGGAAATGCACAAAGTACCGCGATCACTTTCAGGAATGTAAACGGTTTCGATTTCCGCGCCCTTGTCATGCGCGCCCTTATCTTGAGAAGTCACGGGCGGCATGCGGATCAACCATTTGCGCGTGCCATCTTTTGAAATTTGTTCGGAGACGATCTCGGGCCGATCAAGCGTGAAGGCATCATCAAGCGTCGCACGCAAAGTTTTCGATACATTCAACATCGCGTCGAATGACGAAGCACCACGATGATAGATCCAATGCCAAAGTTGATTGACGCGCATGCGTTGTTCGCGCGCGGGGACGCCAATCTCGGCAAGTTTTTCCTGCAGCGCAGCGCGACCGAATCCGACGAGAGAAAGTTTACCGCCGGTGATCACCGGAGCCGGAGTCAGAATCTCAGCTGTCTTTTCGATTCCGTCGACTGCGCGTGCGACGGTATTCTGGCTCACGGACAGGCCTTCTTCACCTGATCAAGCGCCTGCGCTAAACCGGCTGTGACGTAAATATCGGTCAAGGCATTGCCGCGCTTGGATGTGACCTTCAATTGAATCTGCGGCACCTTCTTCATAAGTTCGATGGCGGCTGAATCATCCTTTGGCGATTTCAACCACGCATTGCCTTGCGCTTTGGTTGAAACGACATAAGTGGTTTTGCCGACCACGAGTTGTGCATCGGCACCTTCTTTCGGCGGAAATCCAAGCACGAAACTGATCTCATCCCGGACATTTTCTTGCGGGCGCGAAGACACAAAGAGATAGGCTTGATCGCGTGTAAGGCCAGCAGGCTGCCGATCTTTCGGCATAGCGAGCGCATAACAGACGCGGCCATTCGCTGTATCTGACGCATAGACGGCCCAACTGCCGAAGCTGCCTAATTGTATTGGCTGTGCGGGCGACTCAGCGGCAGGCGCTTGTTGCTGCGTCTTGGCCGGCGTTGAGGTCTTGGCTGGAGCTGTGGTCTTGGCCGGTTCCGGCTTCTTGGTTTGGGCCGAGGCGGGCCCCAAAGCTATGACAAGGCTGGCCACAAGAGTTGCGCCAACGAGAAGGGTGCGGATGGGGCGACGAGTCATAGGCAGCCAAGGCTCCAAAAACGGGCGAATCCCGCCAAAGCGCGATACCTTAATCCGTTCGGAGTGAAAACAAAAATCATTCGGAATTAGGACGAAGCGCCGTTTCAATCCCCGGCAGAATGCGCGACACAGGATCGCAGAATTTCGGGGTAATTGGAGTGTCGACGCAGGAAGAGCTCGGTGAACTCGTCTTGGCTGTGGCGAGGTCTCGTGATCGGGAGGCCTTTGCCCGGCTTTTTGACCATTTCGGCCCGCGCCTTAACGCCTATCTGCTTCGGTTGGGCTCGGATGCGGGTTCGGCCGAGGAAATCTTACAAGATGTGATGACAACCTTGTGGACCAAGGCCCATCTGTTTGATCCCACAAAATCCTCGCTCGCAACCTGGCTTTACCGAATCGCCCGCAACCGCCGCATCGATACGCTGCGCCGCGATCGCCTCGATTTTTTCGATCCCATGGAGGCGCCTGAAATTGCGGCCGAAGATGAAGGTGCCGATCGCCGGATCGACATGCAAGTGCGCGAAGATCGCATCCGCGCATCGCTTGAAGGATTGCCCGAGGAACAATTGTCCCTCGTGCGCATGGCCTTTTTCGACGATCTCTCCCATAGCGAAATTGCCGAGAAGACGGGCCTGCCGCTCGGTACTGTGAAATCACGCATCAGACTTGCATTTACAAAACTGAGACGTTCGCTCGAAGCGAATGGCGTTATCGACGCCGGATGATCAAATCATCACGACGACGCGCCGCATTCTTGTGCCAAGCGATCAATCTCTTTAGCCAGATCAATATCGCGTGACGACACACCACTCACATCATGACTCGTCAATACGATATGAACCTTCGACCACACGTTGAACCATTCAGGATGATGGTTCATCGTCTCCGCTACAAATGCGACGCGTGTCATGAAGGCAAAGGCCGCGCTAAAATCATTGAACCGAAGATGTCTTTCAATCGCATCGCGACCCTGAACATTTTGCCATTTACGTGTCTCTGCAGGTAATCCCAAACGACGGATCAACCGTTCTTGCTCGGCTTGCAATTCAATCAAAGCCGGTGTCGGAACAATTTTCGCAACGAGCGCGCGCGGACGGTCGCCCCCAAAAACGGTGATACCGTCAATCGTAATGGCGAGAGGCGCACGCTCGATACGGCCAAGAATTAAAAAAACTTCATGCGCGGTTGAGTCATCAATATCGCCGATAAAGCGCAGCGTGATGTGAAAATTCTCAGGTGTGATCCATCGCGCGCCTGCAAGACCGCCGCGCACAGATGACAAAACGGTGACAATGTTATCGGGAAGAGAGAGGCCCGTAAAAAGCCGCGGCATAATGGCCTCCTAAAATGGTCAAACGCCAAAACCCGAATCACTCGCTCTCTAAATCCATCACAGGCTCATGCGCTGCACAAGTCAGTTTCATTCGCGAGTGGAAGACAGGCTTAAGCGATACGCCGCCGACGTTCCGTGAGCGCTTCAACAATCACAAGACCAAAGCCGCTCGCAAGAATGAGCGCAGCGCCGATAAAAACTGGCAAAGGCGGAAAATCACCCCAGATCAAAAAGCCCCAGCCGAAAGCCCAAATCAAAGTGATATATTCAAAAGGCGCAACCGCCGAAGCGGGAGCCAGACGATAGCCTTCGAACATGAAATATTGTCCTGATGCGCCGACAACACCAAGCATTAAAATCAGGAGGGCCTCATTCAATGAGGGTGTGATCCAGACGAATGGCAAGGTCACACCGCAAACGAGCGCGACAATCGCATTTGACGCGAGCATTAAACTCAGTGATCCTTCTTTACGCCCAATGAGACGCACAAGGACATTTGTTGCGGCCCAACAAAGAGCAGCAAAAAGCACAAGCAGTACTGGGATAAAATCCGTTGAGCCCGCGGGCCCTGCAGCAATGATTACGCCAATAAATCCAATGATGGTCGCAGCCCAACGGGCGAAGCCGACGGTTTCTTTCAATATAAAAATCGACATGATGACCGCAAAGATCGGTGTCGAAAAATAAATCGTGACCATCTCCGCAAGATGCAATGAACGTGATGCGGTAAAATAAGCAAGCCACGCCATCAAGATGAGTGATGAGCGAATGAGCAATTGTGTGCGACTTGAACCGCGTGCGAGTTCTACTGCGCGTTGAGGGCCCAAAAGAAACAAGCACAAAACAACAATCAATATCGAACGTGAAAACAAAACCTGCCACACCGGCAAAGTGGCCACCAACCATTTTACGGTCGCGTCTTGAATTGAAAAAATCGAAAAGCCGATCAGCGCATAGCCGATCCCGAGAAGCGTTCGATTGGGGGATGGATCAGCAAGCGACATTTTGAGATCAGAAAAAATAACACATCCCACAGAGTGACGGTTTAAACAGGTGCCGACAAGGTCAGAATGATGTTTTTCTTGGCCTTGACGGGTGTTTCGTTTAAAAAGCCACATAAAGTCACATTAAGGCCTTCCCATGTCACGCCCCCTTGCCGTTGATCGCCACGGACAGATCCTTCACGCGCTTGAGGCGCAAGGCTCCGTGAGCGTCGCTGACCTCGCCGAGCGGTTTAATGTGTCGATGGAGACCATCCGGCGTGACCTGAAGCTCTTGGCCGAAGAGGGACGGCTCGTGACCGTCCACGGCGGCGCGCATCGGCTCGCAAATGAACCCTCACTCTCCCGGCGCACCATTGAAAATGCAGAGGGCAAGGCAGCGATTGGCCGGGCGGCAGCAGATTTCGTTGAAAATGGAATGGCCATTCTCATCGATTCTGGCTCAACGACATTGGCCCTTGCACAAGCGCTGACAAACCGGAGCGATCTCACGGTTCTCACCAATTCCTTGCCCATCGGCCTTTTGCTCGCGCGCACCAAGACCATCAAAACGGTGCTTCTGGGCGGCGAGATCGAGGCCAATGATGAAGCCGCTTTTGGGCTTGATACGCTTGATCTCGTTGCAAAATATCGCGTTGATCTCGCCTTTATCGGCGCGGGTGGCATCTCGGAACAGGGCGAATTTACCGATTACACCCGCCTCGCTGCCGAGCAACGGGCGCGGATGGCGGCTGCCGCAAAATCAGCCTATGTGCTCGCCGACCATACGAAATTCTCGAAGCGCACTCCGGTGACCATCCCGATCAGCTCACCGATTGCTGCGCTCATCACTGATCGTCTGCCAAAAGGCGAGCCAGCCACTGAAGCCTCAGCCCGCCGCTGGGCCATCAAAGTCGCTGGATCCAAGAAATGAGTATTTGTGGTTTATTGACTGAATTTGTGGTTTTAGATAGACATCAAAGAGTTTAAAGGCTGATCCCCCAACCTCCTCCGAAGAGCTTTTCTATGACCATTCAATTTCGCGGTCCGGCTGGACAGGAAACCACGCCCTATCTTTTGACTCCCGGCCCTTTGACGACGACGCCCGCTGTCAAAGAAGCAATGCTGCGCGATTGGGGATCATGGGACGCGGATTTGCGCGCGGTCGTGGCTTCCATCCGCTCCGACCTTCTTGATATTGCCGATGCCGCACAAGGCTTTGAATGTGTGTTGCTGCAAGGCTCCGGCTCTTATGGCGTTGAAGCCGCGCTTGGAAGTTTCGCGCCGAAGAACAAAAAAACGCTGATGCTTACAAATGGTGCCTATGGCGAACGCGCGATCAAAGCCCTCTCCTATATGAATCGCGATTTCATCTCTTACGAAACCGATGAGCTTGAAGCGCCCTCAGCTGAAGAAGTAGCGGCACTCTTAAAATCCAATCCGGATGTTGGCGCAGTGTTTCTCGTTCAATGCGAAACAACCAGCGGTATCGTGAATCCGATTGAGGACATTGCCGCCGTCGCACAGAAAGCCGGATGCATTGTGATACTCGATGCGATGTCAAGTTTTGGTGCGATGGATCTTTCGATGAAACGCATGGGCATTGATGTGCTCATTTCATCAGCGAATAAATGTATCGAAGGTGTGCCGGGCTTTACCTATATTCTTGCGCGGCGTGATCTGCTTGAAGCCTCACAAGGCGCATCGCACTCGCTCTCGCTCGATCTTTATGAGCAATGGGCCTATATGCAAAAGAGCGGACAATTCCGTTACACACCCCCCACCCATACGCTTGTTGCTTTTGCCAAAGCACTTGAACAACATAAGGCTGAAGGCGGCTCACCGGGACGTCTTGCGCGTTACAAGAAAACGGCAAAAGCACTTCGTGATGGTATGCGTCGCATCGGTCTCACACCGCTCTTGGGTGATAATGAAACGGGACCTATCATTCAAACTTTTGCAACGCCGCGCGATCC